>VBAU01000234.1:12951-24179 GCA_005883855.1 Bacteroidota bacterium | reverse complement strand
AGAAGATGCAGCAAAGATTGCTTCGAATCTGTGAAGATGCGAGCGAAAAAAAAGTCGGGGTTTTCATTGATGCAGAACAGTCATGGATACAAGACCCTATCGATGTGATGACTATTTTAATGATGGAAAAATTTAACAGGGGGCGGGTGGTTGTTTACAACACGCTCCAGATGTACCGTCACGACCGGTTGCAATTTTTACAAGACTGTTATGAAGCTGCGGTGCAGCGCAATTTTATTTTAGGGACAAAACTGGTTCGCGGGGCATACATGGAAAAAGAGCGAAAAAGGGCAGAACAAATGAATTATACTTCACCGATTCAACCCGACAAAGCATCCACTGACAGAGATTTTAATTCGGCTATTCAATTTTGCATCGATCACCTGGATCGCATCGCGCTTGAGGTTGCCTCACATAACGAGTACAGCAATTTATTTACAACCCAATTACTTCAGCAAAGGGGAATGCCGCTCAATCATCCCTCTGTTCACTTTTCCCAGTTGTACGGAATGAGTGACAACATCACTTTCAATCTTGCCAAGGTTGGCTGTCATGTGAGCAAATATCTTCCTTTCGGACCCATCAAGGATGTGGTCCCTTACTTGATGCGCCGGGCCCAGGAAAATAGTTCTGTAAAGGGTCAAACGGGAAGGGAATTGGCCCTGATCAAAAAAGAAAACAAAAGGCGGAGATTGGCTTAAGGTTGATGTTGGTATTTATTTTCCCCATTGTCCTCACAATCCAAATTTGCAAATCCATGAAATCCTCGTTCTTTATATCTTGCAGTCATGCAACAATACCTCGATCTCCTTGAGCATATTCTCGACCATGGTGTGGAAAAATCGGATCGTACCGGAACAGGGACAACAAGTTGTTTTGGTTACCAGATGCGGTTCGATCTTCAGAGAGGGTTTCCATTGGTAACAACCAAAAAACTCCATTTGAAAAGTATCCTTTATGAATTGTTGTGGTTTTTAAAAGGCGAAGCAAATATTGCATATTTAAAGGAACATGGTGTGAGTATTTGGGACGAGTGGGCCGATGAAAATGGAGACCTGGGGCCTGTCTATGGTAAACAATGGCGAAGCTGGGAGGGTGCCGATGGCAAAGTGGTTGATCAGATCACCGATCTCATTAAACAAATCAAAACAAATCCGGACAGTCGCAGGTTAATCGTAAGTGCGTGGAATGTGGCAGACCTTCCAAAGATGGCTTTAATGCCATGTCACGTACTTTTTCAATTTTACATTACTCGCCCTGAAACTGGGATCAGACCCAGGCTCTCTTGCCAGTTGTATCAACGGAGCGCTGATGTTTTCCTGGGAGTTCCATTCAATATTGCTTCGTATGCTCTCCTTACCATGATGGTCGCACAGGTGTGTGATCTTGAACCGGGAGAATTCATTCACACATTCGGTGATGTACACATCTATAGTAACCACATGGAACAGGTAAAGCTTCAACTGGCCAGAAGACCATTCCCTTTGCCAACGATGACGTTAAATGCACGCGTAAAAAACATCTTTGATTTTGAATTCGGGGACTTCACCTTAGAAAATTATCAATCCCATCCTGCAATTAAAGCGCCCGTCGCAGTGTGAGGAAGCAATTTCGAAATTCGAAATTCGAATTTCATATAGATTTGCCACAAAATCAATGTCGTGATCATAAGCTTTATCGTCGCTGTTTCCGAAAACAATGTCATTGGAAAAGATAACAAGCTTCCCTGGTATCTGCCCACCGATATGAAATACTTCAAGAATATTACCTGGGCAATGCCTGTGATCATGGGCAGAAAAAGTTATGAGGCACTTGGTGAGCCATTGAAAGGGAGAACCAACATTGTCGTCACGAGAAATAAAAATTGGAAGGCCGATGGCGTGCGGACGGTATCAAGCATTGACCAGGCTATCACCGTCGCTGCTCAGACAGACGCCAAAGAGATATTCATTATTGGTGGTGGTGAAATATTCCAGGCCGCATTGCCTTCAGCAGACAGGATCTATTTAACGCTTGTCCATGGAACTTTCGACGGTGACGCTCTTTTCCCCGAGCTAAGGCAGGATGAATGGAAACTCGTCAGTAACCGTGACTGCGAACCGGACGAAAAAAATCCTTTTGCGCTT
The DNA here is from genome assembly GCA_005883855.1 of Bacteroidota bacterium. GTDB lineage: Bacteria > Bacteroidota > Bacteroidia > Chitinophagales > Chitinophagaceae > VBAU01. Next base: position 22,053 of record VBAU01000234.1, on the reverse strand, counting down.
TCTTTCCAGGTATGGGAGAGAAAGCCCGCATCCCCGCCCGCTGTCGGGGGGTGACAGAACTTTCTTTGTGGTTCATATTTTCATCTGCGTAAAAAAAATGGATAAAAAGGCAAAACTCGTGACATGTATTCATCATTTGAGCTAGGTATAAAATATTTTCAATACTTTTTCTCGGCTTCAAATGGAAAAGGCCACGGCATTCATTCTCCATTTGTGTTTGATTTCATCTCGAAGATATTGAATGACGAAAATGACTATTCTGACTATGCAAAAGTGGAGTCCTTGCGAAAGAATTTATTACGAGATAAAACTATCCTGGCTATTGAAGACTATGGTGCTGGTTCAGCATCGTCAGCATCGAATAAACGATCTATTGCGGCAGTAGCCAAGCGAGCCGTAAAATCGAAAAAGTTTGCCCAGCTTTTATACCGCATCGTAAAAAATTATCAGCCCGGTTCGATCGTCGAGCTAGGCACATCATTAGGTGTCACTACGAGCTATCTCGCGTTGGCAAATCCCAGCTCGGTACTGATTTCGTTAGAAGGATCGCCGGAAATTGCCGGTGTAGCCAGGGAAAATCTTAATGATTTACAAATAGAAAATGCCAGGATAATTGAGGGAAACTTTGATTATACATTACCCGCGGTTCTTTATCAATTGCCAACGATAGATTTTGCGTTCGTGGATGGTAATCACCGTCGTGGGCCAACGGAAAATTATTTCCATTGGTTATTGGCGAAATCAAATACCAATTCAATCTTTGTTTTTGATGACATACACTGGAGCAGGGAAATGGAGCAAGCCTGGTATAACGTTCGCAATGACTTTGCAGTCCGTTGCTCGATCGATCTTTTCTTTATGGGGATAATTTTCTTCCGGCAGGAGTTCAGAGAGAAGCAGCATTTTACTATTCGGTGGTAGATTTCAATTTTGACAAAAAATCTATACCTTCCCGCGCGAAAAAATGAGGATCAAAATCAAATAGATGACGACGATAGGCCTGTTAAAAGAACCTGCCCATGAAACGAGAGTATCACTGCTTCCCGAAGCTGTCTCAATACTGGTAAAAAAGAACCTGGAAGTACTGGTTGAACCGGGTGCCGGCGAAAAATCTTTTGCTTCAGATCATGAATACGAAAAAGTCGGTGCAAAACTTCTACCGCGGCACGAAATAATCAACACGTCACAAGTTATCCTTGTCATCCACAAACTCCCTTTGGAAGACGTGGAGTTGATGAGATCGAAAGTGGCGATCGGAGTTTACCTGCCTTTGCATCATATTCCCCGCATGCACGAATGGGCATCAAGAGGTGTTACCATTTTCAGCCTCGACATGTTGCCTCGCATCACTCGGGCACAAAGCATGGATTAAAGCGGTGGTGTTAGCGGCAAATATGTATTCAAGATATTTTCCCATGTTCATGACTGCTGCCGGAACCATCGCTCCTGCAAAAGCGCTTGTGCTTGGCGCTGGTGTTGCGGGATTGCAAGCTGTTGCTACGGCGCGAAGATTAGGCGCTGTTGTGGAAGTATTTGATACGAGGCCGGCGGTAAAAGAAGAGGTGATAAGCCTCGGCGGAAAATTTATTGAGGTAGAGGGAGCGGCCGACTCGTCACAAGCAGGCGGTTATGCTGTAGAGCAAACCGAGGATTTCATGAAACGGCAGAAACAAAAGATAGCTGAAAGCATCATGAAGTCCGACGTGGTAATAACTACTGCTCAAATACCCGGCAAGCCCGCGCCGGTGTTAGTGACTGCAGAGATGGTCGAGAGCATGCGAGCCGGTTCGGTAATTGTTGATCTTGCCGCATCTACAGGTGGTAATTGCGAGCTAACCAGGAATAAAGAAACGATTATGCATAAAGGCGTAGCCATCGTAGGGAATTCGAATCTTGCAGCGGGCATGTCTTCCGATGCAAGCAAATTATATGGCAAGAATGTTTTGAATTTCTTGCAATTGATCATTGACAAAAATGCCAACCTTAATTTGAATTGGGACGACGAACTTGTTAAGGGTTCCTGTATCACGCATAATGGGGAAGTGGTGCACGAGAGATTGAAGGAGTTAATGGAGGGTGTGGTGAGATGAGTTATGAGTTATGAGTATGATTTTTATGTAGCCGGCTTTTACGCTACTATCATCTTCCGTTGTGTCACTCACTTGTGCGTTCATATCGTTATTCAACAAGAAGTACTCTTTTTGTTTGGAGTGCTTTGCAAAAACTCCCCTTTAGGGGATGGGGGCATGAACTTATGTTGTCTTGGATAACCGCGAATCAACAAATGATCTACATCGTCATCCTGATGATCTTTGTAGGTATTGAAGTCATTGGCCGAGTGCCAAGCGTGTTGCACACTCCGCTTATGAGCGGGGCTAACGCTATTCACGGTGTTGTGATCATTGGTGCGATCATCGTGATGGGAAAAGCAGAAACGAATAATTATTTAGCGCTCATTCTTGGTTTCTTAGCAGTTGTTCTTGGAACGCTTAACGTTGTTGGCGGATTTGTGGTAACGGACAGAATGCTGGAAATGTTTAAAAAGAAAAAATAACACGAATTAAAATGGAATTACACGAATTGCTTTGCGCTCTTTGCGCCTTTTCGTGAGATAAATACTTAGAAATGGAATTGAATGTTTTGACAGTTTGTTACCTGGTTGGCGCTGTAACTTTTATCCTGGGATTAAAAATGCTTTCGNNTCAGGTTGCTGGAGCGGGAATGACGTTAGCTATCTTGGGAACCATTTTTCTATATCGGGACGATGAGGGCAACAGGCTGCATAATTATGCTTGGATCTTTGGCGGAATTTTAAGCGGCGGAATTGTCGGCACGCTCGCTGCGAAGAAAGTGAAAATGACCGCTATGCCGGAGATGGTTAGCTTGTTTAATGGAATGGGAGGGGCATGCGCGGCGTTAATTTCTATTGCGGAGTTTAATCACTTCATGGAAACGCTAGCCTCAACACAAGGATTTGAAAATGGGTTATTCTCCGTAAGCGCAATTGCTGGTCGTCTACTCACAATTTATGCCGGGGCGCTAATTGGCAGCGTTTCATTTGCGGGAAGTGTTGTAGCGTGGGGGAAATTAAACGGGAAAATCAAAGATTATTCCTTTCAAGGACAACACATTCTAAACTTGGGCTTACTTGCAGTCATAATTGGATTAATTATCTACCTGTTGTTTGGGCTTGCAGCGAGTAATTATAAATTATTTTACCTGGTTCCGATTCTATCGGTCCTTTATGGCATTCTTTTCGTCATGCCGATCGGCGGTGCTGATATGCCCGTTGTAATTTCTTTACTCAACTCTTTCACGGGCATTGCCGCTGCTTGTGGTGGATTTTTATACAATAACAAAGTAATGCTCACAGGTGGTATTCTTGTTGGAGCTGCCGGCACGCTCCTTACAGTTTTGATGTGCAAAGCAATGAACCGCTCTTTGGCTAATGTGCTGATCGGTTCATTCGGCGGCGGTGCCGCTTCGGCTGCGGCAAAACAACAGGGTGCTTACAAAGAAATTAGCTTAAGCGATGCGGCGGTTGTGATGGCTTACGCACAAAAAATAATGATTGTTCCCGGTTATGGTTTAGCTGTGGCACAAGCTCAACATGCTTGTCATGATCTGGAAAAATTATTAAATGAAAGGGGTGTTGATGTCAAATATGCTATTCACCCGGTGGCTGGCCGCATGCCTGGGCACATGAACGTACTGCTCGCAGAAGCCGACGTGAGCTACGAAAAACTCGAAGAGATGGACCAGGCCAACGAAGAATTTCCATCCACAGACGTTGCGCTCATACTTGGCGCGAATGACGTGGTAAATCCTGCAGCAAAGACAGATCCCTCCTCACCTATTTACGGGATGCCCATTCTCGATGTGGAGCTTGCAAAAACGGTTATTGTAAACAAACGCAGCATGAAACCTGGTTATGCTGGAATTGAAAATGAACTTTTCTCTCGTAAAAAAACTTCCATGCTTTTTGGCGACGCAAAAAAAGTGCTCCAGGATTTGATTACGGAGATAAAACAACTCTAATTTTTCCTACACACAATTGGGCAAATGACCTTGTGGCATCATCGCAACCCCATAGTGACAAGGGGAGGAATATTGTGTATAGACCGCAAATTGGCTCGCAACCGTTGGCCCCCGCAGTGCTTATTCGCTCACTAGGGTATCAAGACCGCTTTGATACACTTATCCAATTTCTTGTCAAAAATCTCGTAGGCTTTTGTTCCTTCCGCTAATTCGAATTGGTGAGTGATGATGTCTTCAATGGCGTATTGCTGAGGGATTCCTTCACGCAACAATTTTTCTGCATAATATCTTGCGGGACAGCGACCACTTTTGTAAGTGAGATTTTTATCGTAAGCTTCTCCCGGAGAGAAGGAAAAATTCTTCTCTGTATGCACGCCAACTGAAGAAATTGTCCCGCCAGGGCGGATAAGGTCAATAGCAAGCGTTAATGATTTGTCACTGCCCACGACTTCCATTACAGCATCAGCGCCGCGACCCTGCGTCACATTTAAGATTTGCTCTTTTACAGACGTCAACGATGGATTTAGTGGAATCGCGCCAAATTTCTCTGCGAAGCTCAATCTGTCGTCAATAAGGTCAACAGCAAACAAAGTCTTAGCGCCGAGATGTTTTGCGGCCAATATGGCCATCAGCCCAACCGGTCCGCAGCCAATCACTGCGTACACACCACTGGGGTTGATGCCAGCATTTTCAGCGCTGAAATAACCGGTTGAAAAAGCATCACCAAGCAGCAATCCTTTTTTTTCGCTGAGATCAGCACTAAGTGGGAGGAGTGTGCTGTCGGCCATTGGCACGCGAATGTATGCGGCCTGTGCTCCATGGAGCCCATGGCCGTTGTGCATCCAGCCGAACAAATTACCCTTTTCGCAACGGCAAGTCAGACCAATGCGGCAGTAAAAACATTCTCCGCACGAAGTGGTAAACGGGCTGAGCACTTTTGTTCCCTTTTTGAATCTTGTCACATTTGCGCCGACCTCCTCCACGACGCCTACAAATTCGTGTCCCATCACCGTGCCATGATCCTCGCCCGTTTCGCGTCCGTGATATACATGCAGATCGGAACCGCAGATACTAGCCATGCTGATTTTCACGACGGCATCGGATGGTTGAATCAGTTGAGGATCTTTTACCGTACTATACTCAATAATTTCCGCACCACGGAATGTTAGCGCTTGCATGACATGAATGTAGGTTTTTATACATCCATTACATAATGTTACTACTGATGTAGTCAATATACTTCTGTGCCAGGAAGTCTTGGTGGTGACGAGCATTTCTGCGAGCCCTGGATAAATGCCAATAATTACTGGTGGAAACACACTTTGTTCTCCAACGGCATAAACTAGATTGCTTCGTGCCGATGAATGGGCACTCGCAATTACGAGGGAACTGTGTCATCGGCACTTGCAATGCGGGGATGTGAATCGGCACTCGCAATGAGGGGGGAACTGTGTCATCGGCACTTGCAATGACGAGGAAAACAACCTCGCTACAGGGTGTTCGTCATTGCGAGGCGCGGAGCGACGAAGCACGTCATTGCGAGGCGCGAAGCGACGAAGCAATCTTACACCATGGCGACATTCCGTAACATACAGCTAGGTGGATGGGTGTACATGATGTCGAGTTTGAATCATTCAGCTCTCTACGTTGGGTCACTTCAAATGTTGCCTCGAGAGTGTATCAGCATAAGAATAAGATTTATCCAGACAGTTTTTCTGCGAGGTACCACTGCATAAACCTGGTCTATTACAAATGGTTTGACACAATAGTGGAAGCAATCGCTGAAGAAAAAAGAATCAAAGGTGGGAGTTGCAGAAAGAAAGAAGCATTGATCAACCACATGAATCCCGGATGGAAGGATTTGTATGAAGAGGTAAAGTTTTTGTAATTGTGGTTGCTAGGATTGCTTCGTGCCGATGAATCGGCACTCGCAATGACGACAAAGGGTGTGAATGGGTACTCGCAATGACGACAAGGGTGTGAATGGGTACTCGCAATGACGATGAGCGTGCGAATGGGCACTCGCAATGACGAGGGTGCGAATCGGCCTCGCAATGCTCGAGGAAAATAACCTCACTACAGGGTGTTCGTCATGGCGAGGCGCGGAGCGACGAAGCACGTCATTGCGAGGTGCGAAGCGACGAAGCAATCTCTTCTCGCAGTTTGGATCCCGCTCAAGCCAGAGCATGACCTTAGTTGTTCAATAGAATTCAGGAACGTACAAGTGAGCGATCCTTTGACAAGCCCAGGATAAACTGCGACTTTTGCTCCACAGAAAAGAGAACCCTGAACGGAGCGTCGCAACGGAAGATGAGCAGAATTACTTAAGTTCGCAAACTTAAAACAAAAAAAATCGTCAACTATGAAACAACTCGGTTTTGTTTTGATCTTTACTTTAATGACAGGATTGTTGAATGCGCAAGAACTGATGGGTTTTAGTGAAGCAAATTCCGCCAAACAACTAGACTGGGAAAAACAATTTGATGTGCAGCTGAATGCAAAGAACCAGGACGAGTGGATGCAATTTTTGAGCTCACATCCGCATCACGTGGGCAGCCCACAGGACAAAACGAATGCTGAGTATATTGCCAACCTGTTTCGTTCGTGGGGTTACCAGACAGAGATCGCTTCTTACTTTCCACTTTTTCCGACTCCCAAAACTCGATTGCTGGAATTAGAAGGTAGTAAGCCTTTTAAGGCGAAGCTTGAAGAGCCAACATTGAAAGAAGACAAAACCTCGGGGCAAAAAGCAGAGCAATTGCCAACCTATAATGCATATTCGGCGGATGGTGATGTAACGGCGGAATTAGTTTTTGTCAATCGGGGTATTCCCGCGGATTACGATGAACTCGAGAGAATGGGCGTAGATGTTAAAGGGAAAATTGTGATTGCAAAATATGGCGGGTCGTGGAGAGGAATAAAACCAAAAGTAGCATATGAGCATGGTGCGATTGGGTGCTTGATATATTCTGATCCTGCTGATGACGGTTATGCGCAAGGCGATGTGTATCCACAAGGACCTTTTCGTCCTGCCCAAGGCGCACAACGAGGATCCGTGATGGATATGCCGGTGTATCCTGGGGATCCGTTAACGCCGAATGTCGGAGCCACAAAGGATGCCAAACGTCTCGATAGAAAGGATGCCGTCACTATCATGAAAATTCCTGTGTTGCCAATTTCTTATGAAGATGCGTTGCCTTTTTTGCAATCGTTGCAAGGCCAGGTTGTCCCTCAATCATGGCGCGGAGCATTGCCGATCACTTATCACGTCGGTCCGAGCAAAGACAAGGTGCATCTGAAACTGGAATTCAATTGGGATCAAAAGCAATTGTATGACGTGATAGCGCGAATGCCTGGCAGCGAAGTGCCGGACGAATGGGTGATTCGTGGCAACCATCATGATGGCTGGGTAAATGGTGCAGCAGATCCGCTAAGTGGGCTTGTGGCGGAGTTGGAAGAAGCAAGAGTTGTTGGTGAATTGGCGAAGAAAGGGTTTCGTCCGCGTCGCACGATTATTTATTGCGCATGGGATGGAGAGGAGCCAGCGTTGCTTGGCTCGACTGAATGGGCGGAGGATCATCAGAAGGAACTAACGGAGAAAACGGTTGCTTATATCAACTCGGATGGAAATGGGCGGGGATTTATCGGTGCCTCCGGTTCACATACGCTGGAGACATTCTTTAACGAGATCGCTGATAATGTTATTGACCCCGAAACAGGTGCGAGCATTAAGCAGCGGCGATATGCAAGGACGATTGTGCAAGCAGAGCCTTCGAACAGGAGTAAGTTACTCGAGGACAAAAACATAAAACTTGGTGCTCTTGGGTCGGGGTCCGACTACTCTCCGTTCCTTCAACATCTAGGAATAGCGTCGATGAACCTGGGATTTGGAGGTGAGGATCCCGGGGGCGAGTATCACTCGATTTATGATTCGTATGATCTATTTAAACGGTTTAAAGATTCAGGCTTTGTGTACGGAGTGGTTTTATCCAAGACGGCGGGTCGTGTTGTGATGCGTTTAGCCAATGCGGATGTGTTGCCATTTGATTTTAAAACTTTTTATAAGACACTCAGTGATTATGTAACGGAGGTAAAGACATTACTGGACAATACAAGGACAGAAACGGATGTTCAAAATAAGATGATCAAAGAAAAGTTGTTTGACATCGCTAAAGATCCGAAGAAAATTTCTCGCTCTCCCCAATTGAAAGAAGACGTTCCCTATCTCAACTTTAGCGACCTTGACAACTCCCTTGTGAACTTAAAGGCAGCTGCTGAAGAATTTAAAAAAATGTACAAGGACGGTCTGCAGCTTCCGGTGGCGAAGCAAAATGAGTTGAATGATCTTTTATATAAAGCTGAAAGAAGTCTCCTTGATCCAAACGGCCTGCCCCGGCGTCCCTGGTACAAACATGAGATATATGCTCCCGGCTATTACACCGGTTATGGCGTGAAAACGTTACCCGGCATCCGTGAAGCTATTGAACAAAGAAATTGGAAAGAGGCGCAGCAGAGCACGCAGATCCTGGCGAAAACAATTGACTCCTACAGCCAGCAAGTCCAACAGGCAATTGACGTGGTGAAGAAGAATGGGGAGAAGAGAAGTTTTTAGTCGATAGTTGGTAGATCAGTCAATAGTGAATAGTGAATAGCTAATGTGCGCATTGTTCACTGCGTCGACTGATTAGGAGAGATTCAATTCATAATTGACAATTCACCATTGACAATTCACAATTCACCATTCACCATTCACCATTGACCATTCACCATGGCGCAGCTTCCGAAAAAATTGTTACAATCATTGCAAGGCATTGAAGGGTTCGATCGCGATGCTTTTGAAAGTGTACATGCGAAGAGCGAGCAGGTTACTTCAATTAGAATAAATCCCAGCAAGGATTTCGAATTTCGAATTTCGAATTTCGAAACTGTACCCGTGCCCTGGTGTCAATACGGTTATTATCTCAAAGAACGCCCTTCGTTTACATTCGATCCGCTATTTCATGCGGGTTGTTATTATGTGCAGGAGGCAAGCAGCATGTTTTTAGAACAGGCGCTTCAGCAAAC
>VBAU01000234.1:12437-12916 GCA_005883855.1 Bacteroidota bacterium | reverse complement strand
ATCTTTCTGCTGCTCCCGGAGGTAAATCGACACATATTCAGTCATTGATCTCAAAGGATAGTTTGTTGGTGAGTAACGAAGTGATCAGATCCCGGGCGAATATTTTGCGAGATAACGTCATAAAGAGGGGAAGCAATAATGTTGTTGAGACGAGCAACGATCCTAAGAGCTTCGTCAGACTCAGGAATTATTTTGATGCCGTGGTAGTGGATGCACCTTGCAGCGGAAGCGGATTGTTTCGTCGTGACGAACAGGCAATTGACCAGTGGAGTGAAAATAATGTGCAACTCTGCAGCCAGCGTCAGCAAAGAATCCTGGCAGACGTTTGGCCGGCTCTAAAAAAAGATGGAATTCTTATCTATTCTACCTGCTCGTATTCAAATGAAGAAAACGAATCTATCCTTGATTGGATGATGAATGAGTTTGGAGTTGAAAGTTGCGAGTTGATAGTTGATGAGAAGTGGAATATTGATAAGGTG
>VBAU01000234.1:7135-12379 GCA_005883855.1 Bacteroidota bacterium | reverse complement strand
AAGCGAGAAGGTGAGGATGAGCCTGAGGTTAACGCTAAGGTCAAGGTTAAGAAAAGATTTGAACTCGCAAACAACTACGAGAGGGAGCTTCTGAGCAGGTGGGTAAGCAAGGATCAGGAGGAATTCGTGAAAAATGGGAGCAAGGTTTTCGCAATTCCGCGGAAATTATTGAAGGACGTAGATGTGTTGGCTGATAGTCTTCACATAGTTTATTTTGGAACAGCGATCGGCGAAATAATGCGAGACAAATTGATTCCCAACCATGCCTTTGCTCTCAGTAAACTGATTTCCGACGATATTGAAAGAGTTGAATTAAGTTATGATAATGCAATTTCCTATTTGAAGAGAAAAGATTTGAAGAACGTGATCATTCAAAACAAGGGATGGCAGATGGTGACATACCAGCGTCGTCCCTTAGGCTGGATCAATGTTTTGCCACATCGTATTAACAATTATTATCCTAAAGAATTAAGGATATTAAAGGATATTTAAGCCTGTCTAAACGGAATAATTCCACATCTTTGCAGGGCAAATCTGTCGTAATGAAAAAAGTTTCTTTAGCAATCTGTATCATGTTTGCAGTAACCATAACACTACAGGCGCAAACAAGCGACTTGGTGATAAAGAATGGCACGAAAGGACCGTATGTTGATCACACGGTGGCTGCTAAAGAAAATTTCTATTCCATCGGGCGCTTGTTTTACGTTCACCCAAAGCATCTTGCAAGTTTCAATTCCCTTGATATGAAGAGAGGGCTGAGCATCGGCCAGGTAATAAGAATACCCTTAACCGATACAAACTTTAACCAAACAACTGAAAATGGTCTGCCTGTTTATTACGTCACCGGCAATAGCGAAAGTTTATACCGCGTCAGCACGAACAACAAAAGTGTATTGATGAAGAAGCTTGTCAAATGGAACAATCTGACAAGCGAAAGCGTTGAGCCGGGCACGAAATTGATAGTTGGTTTCCTGGTAAGTAACGAAGCCGCGGCGTCCTCTGTTACTAACGTTCCGAACACCAAAACAAAAAAGCAAAATGACCAGGTGAATAAGAAAGAAGTTGTACGTGCTGAAACCGTGAATAAACAAGTTCCGAGTGTCGAGCCAGTTAATAAACCAGCAGAGCCTTCAAAAAATCCTGAAGTAGCACAGCTGAAAGAAGAGGCTAAGCCTGTTCAAAAAACTGCTCCGCAACAAAATCCAAATCAGGGGTTTTTCAAGGCTTCTTTCGAAAACCAGGTCACGCAACAACCAATCAGCAAAGAACAAACCGTAACATCTGGAATATTTAAAACAGCGAGTGGCTGGTCAGATGCAAAATATTATATGTTGATGGACGACATGGAGCCGGGCACCGTTGTAAAGATTACTAATCCTGCAAACAATAAGATTATCTATGCCAAGCTACTTGGTGAAATGAATGGACTTAAACAAAACGAAGGTTTAAAGATCCGCGTCAGTAATGCTGCTGCTTCTGCGCTTGGCGTGACAGACAGCGATAAATTCATTTTGAAACTTAATTATTAACCATACACATGCAATTATGAAAAGAATAGTTTTTGTTTTCAATTTCTTATTTGCTTCATACATCCTGTTCTCGCAGACACAAACGTCACCTGCCATATCCGCTCCGCAGTTCTTTGAAGTAAAGACTTTGAAGGCGACACCTGTGAAGAATCAGGCGATGACCGGCACCTGCTGGTGTTTTGCAACGACGTCCCTTGTCGAGAGCGAAGAAATCCGAAGGGATAAGCAGGAAATTGACCTCAGTGAAATGTACACGGTAAGAAATATGTACATTGAAAAAGCAAAAAATTATATCCTTCGCGGTGGAAAAGCACAGTTTGGCGAAGGCGGTTTAGGTCACGACGAAATACGCGCGGTGGCAATGTATGGTGCGATACCATTGAGCGAGTATACGGGATTGATCAACGGGGAGAAGAGTTATAATCATCAAAAATTATTCAATCAACTTGACCACTATCTCGATAGCATTCTAAGAAAACAACCGATTGCAAACGATTGGCTAAGCGGGTATGTAAAAATCCTGGATGAAGACTTGGGTACGGCGCCGTCAGAGTTCCTCTACAATGGAAAAAAATATACTCCACAAAGCTTTGCGAAGGAAGTTTTACATTTCAATGCCAACGATTATGTAAGTATCACGTCATTTACTCATCAGCCTTATTATCAGCCGTTCATTTTGCAGGTGCCAGATAATTTCGCCAACGGTTCATTTTACAATGTTCCATTGAACGAGATGATAGACGTAGTAAAAGATGCCGTCAACCGTGGGTATACGGTGGGCTGGGACGCCGACGTCAGCAATAAGGGCTTTAACCAGGCCGTCGGTTTGGCTCTGAATTTAGATAACAATACATCCTACTCGAAAGATCAGCTGACTCCCGAGGTGAAAGAAGCATCATATGATGCGGCCATTCGTCAGCAGCTCTATGAAAATCTTACGACGCAGGATGATCACCTTATGCACGTAACAGGTGTCGAAAAATCGAAAGATGGGAAAACGTTTTTTATTGTAAAAAACTCCTGGGGAAAGGTCGGACCATTCGAAGGATATATCAACGTGTCAGAAGCATATTTTGCCATTAACACGATTAGCCTCGTGGTTCCAAAGGCTGCGTTGTCGAAGGAGATGTTGGCGAAGTTGAACCTTAAGTAATGAAATCGATGCGACGGCTCTAAAGCCGTGGCATCGATTATTAAAATCGGTACCCTCTCAAAAAATCTTCAATAGCCATTCTTTTTTTCCCTTCCAGCTGAATGTCTTTGAGATGAACATATCCGTCTTTGGCTGAAAATTTTAGATAAGTTTTTCTGTCGGTTTCCCATCTCCCGATTCTGGAAGTAGGAACCGAAGGTTCTTTTTCACTTTTGAAAACCTTTAGAGATTTATCGCCAAGCTCAGTGAAGGCAGTAGGATAGGGGGACAGGCCACGAATAAGATTGTGAATCTCATGTATCGAGTTATTCCAATCAATTTTGCAGGTATCGGTGGTAATTTTCGGAGCATGCTTTAGCTGTGAATGGTCAATGATCAACGTTGAATGTATTCCCTCTGCTTGGGAGGTTTCTATGGACAATTCTTCCTGAGTATCCGTGGAAGAGCTCACCATTAATGATTGCGGCGTCTCCTGTAATGTTCCATCAGCCAGCCCTGCTACAGTCTTTACCAGGAGCTGTGCTCCGAGCTCTTTCATTCTGTCATGCAATTCGCCTGCGGTTTCGTCTTCCCCGATCGCGATTTTTTCCCGCAGCAAAACATTTCCCGTGTCAATTTCGTGCTGCAGTTTAAATGTAGTCACTCCCGTCTCTGTTTCTCCGTTGATGATGGCCCAATTAATCGGCGCGGCTCCCCTATATTGTGGCAATAGCGACGCGTGGAGATTTACTGTTCCCATGGGTGGCAGATTCCAAACCGCCTCGGGCAACATGCGAAAGGCAACTACGATTTGAAGGTCAGCGTTGAGCGATCTTAACTGCGCGAGAAACTCCGGGTTCTTCAACTTTTCAGGTTGCAAAACCTCAAGTCCGTGTCTCACGGAATATTTTTTAACAGCGCTTTGCTGGAGTTTCAATCCTCTTCCACCAGGCTTATCTGGTGCAGTGACAACCGCAACAATATTACAACCTGCTTTTACCAGGGCATCGAGAGAGGCTACGGCAAATTCAGGTGTGCCCATAAAGGCGATCCGGATTTCGGAATTCGGATTTCGGAATTCGGGTTTTTCTTCCATTAATCTAGATCTAAGCGATAAATATCGGGAGTAAAATTTAGACTTTGAAAACGCGTTTATTCGAAGTCCGGATAAATAAGATATTTCTTCCTGATCTTCTTAAACTCACTTAAGGCAGGCTCCCAACTTTTCCTGATCTGCTGTTCAGTTTTTCCGTCTTTTATTTGCTGCATCAAGACATCATTGCCCGCCAGGCGATTAAAGCTGTTCGTTTTTAAAAAGAACGTGTCCTTTCCAGGAAACAAGTTGTAGGCTTCAATTAACCACTTTAATTGAATATGGTTGTCAATGTTCTTCAAAACTTGTTCGGGGGTGCCATGCAAATTCCATCCGTAGCAAGTTTCATAGTAATGTTTGGACGTTTTAGCTCCTTCGTTGGGTTTAGGTACAAAAGAATAAAGATTGTGTGGTAACAGAGGATGGCCGAAAATTTCAAATGGCGTATCTGTGCCGCGGCCTTCACTGAGCGCGGTTCCCTCAAATAAACAAGTTGATGGGTAAAGATAAATGGACTGAATCTCCGGTAAATTCGGTGACGGCTTTATCGGTAAAACATATTTGCCCTTGTGCGTATAGTTTTGGCATTTTATAACTTGAAAATGAAAAGGTGTGTCAGCGGAATTCTGCGATGTGCGGTAATATGCATATTTCTGATTTGCTTTTTCCGAAAGCCAGCTTTCACCGGCGATCATCAATGCATATTCAGCGATAGTCATTCCGTACGCGATGGGTACCGGTTGCATGCCGACAAAAGATTTAAACTTAGGATCGAGCACGGGGCCGTCTACATAAAAGCCATTAGGGTTAGGGCGATCTAAGATCAGCAACGGCTTGCTGTTTTCCATGGCCGCTTCCATGTATTCCTGCAGTGAAGAAATGTAGGTATAAAATCGAACACCAACGTCCTGGATATCGAAGATGAGAATATCAACGTCCTGCAAATCTTCTGCAGCGGGTCGACGTTTGCTTCCATAGAGGGAAACTACTTTTATGCCCGTTTTTTCATCAACATAATTCCCGACTTTTTCCCCCGCATCGGCTGTTCCGCGAAAACCATGTTCAGGACCAAAAATTACCTTAACGTCGACTCCGGATTTTTTCAATGTGTCTACCAAATGTACATTACCAACCGTTGACGTTTGATTGGCAAAAACACCAACGCGCTTTCCTTTTATCATGGGCAAGTACACATCCATGCGTTCTGCACCTGGAATAATTTTGCTTCCTTGCTCCTGTTGAGAGTCAGGTGTGCTGTCTGTAGATTTCTGGCTCTTTTGAGCAGAACAGCTCGCAACAATCAGCGTAAGAATTGGGACAATGAATTTCGATGTAAACATGCTCATCAGGATATTAATGCTCAAAAATAATTATTAGACGCAGGAATTATTTAGACAGTTGCTAACATTAATAGGTTACCTTGTAAAACCAGTCTCAGTCGGCGGCACTAATCGCTCGACCAGTGGATACTTCTCATTGAGTCCCCGCGT
>VBAU01000234.1:0-7122 GCA_005883855.1 Bacteroidota bacterium | reverse complement strand
AGTGGAACGAAACTTGGCTTAATTCTAATATTCAAAAATCTGAAAATGCAACAAGCGAAAAAAGGTGATACAGTTAAAGTTCATTATCACGGTAAGTTAACAAGTGGAGAAACATTCGACAGTTCTTCTGGCCGTGAACCACTTCAATTTGAAATAGGCAGCGGATCTGTGATTAAAGGTTTCGACGACGGTGTTACGGGAATGGAAGTGGGACAAACAAAGACAATCAACATCCCAGTTGATGATGCTTATGGTGCTCGGAGTGACGACATGATGATTGAATTTCCCAAGGATCGTTTTCCCCAGAACGTGGAAATAGAACAAGGAATGCAATTGATGATGAGCAATGAGTCGGGACAAAACATCCCTGTGGTAGTTTCAGAAATAAAAAATAGCACGGTGATCCTTGACGCCAATCACCCATTGGCCGGAGAAGATCTCATTTTTGACATTGAATTGGTTGAAATCGTGGGAGGCAGTCGAATCATCATGCCTTGAGTCAATCGACAAAAGCAATTGACAATACAGATCTTGAGTTTGAATTAATTTGAATAAAAAAAGCGACTTAAACTTTGAGTCGCTTTTTCATTATAGGAATGAGTTTGCCAATTGCCAATTACCGGTAGGGACATGATATTTTCCTGACTTGCATTGTACATCATGGAGTCACTGTGAATACCAAGCGCCATCCATGAGAGACCTTGCCATAGAAAAATAATAATTCCTCCGACAATTGAACCGATGAGATATTTTTTCATGATTGTTGGGTTTAGTTTAAAGATGAGTATGGTGAATGGTGAATGGTAAATGGTGAATGGTCAATGTCAATACTATTAGCAAGTACTCATTACTCATTACCCATGCTCACCATCCTCAATTGACTTATCTTTGCGATCTTTAATGGATTTTATGTTTGATGTTGACTACAAGTTCACCGTGGCCGAGCGTTTGTTGAGATATGTGCAAATGGATACTCAAAGCGACCCTCAATCGAGCACAATACCTTCTACGGAGAAGCAGAAAGACCTCGGAGCAGTTTTAGTAGATGAGTTGCATGCTATCGGCATCAACGATGCACAGCTTGACGAATGGGGCTATGTATATGCAACCATTCAACCGACCACGAATGAAAAAATCCCTGTTGTTTGTTTTTGCGCTCACATGGATACAGCTCCCGACTCCACAGGCACCGGTGTAAAGCCGATCACGCACAAGAATTATAAGGGACAGGACATTGTTCTTCCTGACGATCCAACGCAAATTATCACCACAAGGGAACATCCATATCTACAGGAAAAAATAGGAGAGGATATTATTACAGCCTCTGGCAAAACCTTGCTGGGCGCTGATGACAAGGCAGGCGTGGCGATTATCATGGACCTGGCCAATTACCTGGTACAACATTCCGAAGTAAAGCACGGAACGATCAAAATCCTGTTTACGCCCGACGAGGAAATTGGAAGAGGCGTAAATAAAGTGGATCTTCAAAAACTGGGAGCAGACTTTGCTTTTACGCTCGACGGAGGCAAAAGAGGTTCTTTCACTGACGAGACGTTTAGTGCAGACGCAGTGGTGGTAACCTTTCATGGTGTGAGTGCTCATCCGGGCTACGGGAAAAATAAATTAGTGAATGCTCTAAAGGTGGCCGGCACATTCCTGGATCTTTTACCAAAAGACGAATTTTCACCCGAGACAACGGAAGATCGCGAAGGTTTCGTTCATCCAATAAGAATCGAGGGAATTGCTGAGAAAGTAACAGTAGAATTTATTGTTCGCGACTTTGACACTAAGAGACTAAAATTGCATGAAACCAGGTTAGAACAATTTGCCAGGCAGGCCGCCGGGAAATATCCAGGGTCTTCATATAAATTTGAAACCAAAGAACAGTATCGCAACATGAAGGAGATACTGGATAAACATCCGCAAATAGAACGATATGTGCAGGAGGCCATGGAAAGAGCTCGCATCAGATTTAAGAAGGAAAGCGCCAGGGGTGGGACCGATGGTTCACGATTGTCATTCATGGGTCTTCCATGTCCGGATATTTTTACAGGTGAAATGGCTTTTCATGGCAAACATGAATATGTAAGCGTACAGGATATGCAAAAATCTGTCGAGGTGCTTCTGCACCTTGTTGAGGTGTGGCGTGAAAAGGCTTGCGCCTCGAAAGAGAAAAGCTAAGGGGTTCCCATGAAATTTTTATTTAACCAAATATTCATTTTGGTTTCTCTCTCTTCTTTTTCACAGAACTTATTAGTTAATGGTGGTTTTGAAGATGAAAATATTTGCAGCGAATATCACGTGAACTGCGCTCCAGAAGGGTGGATCAGTACTGCAGACACCTACAATAATTTCTTTAAAATTCCCAGTCTTGCACACAGAGGTCAGCATTGCGTTGCCATCGAGGCTGGCAATTCCAAAAGGCAATTTAGCAGAACGTATATTCGAACCCAGCTGCTTTGCAAACTGAGAAAAGGCAGCAAATATCGGGTTGAATTTTACATTAAATCAAGACATGATATTCTAGACAGCATTGGCATTTACTTCACTCCCTACGATTTCTTATTTGAAAAACAATTGCGTTACCGAATTAGCGCCACCAAGTATGTTGCAGATGCGGCGACGCGGCCAGCAAAAGGAGACACGACCTGGCAAAAAGTCTCCATGGAGTATACTGCCACCGGAACAGAAGTGTACCTGACACTGGGCAATTTTTCAAAGAAAGATATCACCGGGTCAACTGGCATCAGGCTGCAGGATGATTTTCTTGTTTTCTTTGATGACGTCTCGCTGACGCCTGAAGACCGGAACGAAAAAATTTGTGATGGATGGAAAGAAACCAAAGAAGAGATTTATGCATTTGATGCCAGGCACCAATTCCTGGACACTTACGTAAAACGATATATCAATCATCCTCCTGATCCCCCTAACATTGATCGCACAGTCGTTCACAAGGTGGAAACGCTGGTTATTCCCGATATTTTGTTTGAGGTCGACAGAGCCATATTAAATCAAAGAAGTTTTGGTTTGCTGGACAGCTTGTGTGTGTCGTTATTGGACAAGCACGTTGATTCTATAATAATCGAAGGGCACACTGACAACACCCGCACCATGGTGCACAATGAAAAACTCTCGCAAGACCGGGCATCTGCGGTAGGTGATTACATCCACGAAAAATTATTGTTACATCAAAATATAATCAGCGCTCGAGGGTGGGGAAGTTTGCGGCCCGTTGCGGATAACAGAACTCCGGAAGGCCGTCAACTGAACCGCAGAGTTGAAATATTTATTTACATTCGGCAGTGATATCTGTTCCTTTATTTATTTGTCATCAAAAAAAATTAAATGGTTATGCAAAATCTTATTCAGTATTGGTGGGTGCTGGTAATCATCATTATATTTTTCAGTTCGTTCTTCAGCATAAACCAGGGCTATATAGGTGTTATCACGATGTTCGGAAGATATCAGCGGATCGTTCTCCCTGGCCTGCGCATGAAACTTCCGTTACTTGAATCCGTTCATAAAAAAATATCCTACCAAAACCGCTCTGTAGAACTAGAATTCCAGGCCATTACGGGTGACCAGGCGAACGTTTATTTTAAATCAATGCTTCTTTATTCAAGAGACGATCAAGAAAGTTGCGTTCAAATTCGTCAGTGACCGAGATATGATGCAGGCCCTTGTTCGAACCATTGAAGGCTCCATTCGTACTTATGTTGCTTCAAAAAAACAAGCGGAAGTGCTGGGCCTTCGTAAGGAAATTGTTGAATATGTAAAGGAACAGGTTGATCATACATTGGAAAACTGGGGCTATCATCTGCAGGATTTGCAAATCAACGATATCACCTTTGATAAGATGATCCTCGAATCGATGAGCAAGGTAGTTGCTTCAAACAATCTGAAAGCCGCCGCGGAAAATGAAGGGCAAGCACTGCTGATCACAAAAACCAAAGCCGCGGAAGCCGAGGGAAACGCAATAAAGATCTCCGCCGAGGCAGAAAAAGAGGCAGCCAGGCTCAGAGGGCAAGGCGTTGCATTATTTCGCCAGGAAGTGGCGCGCGGCATGACGGAAGCTGCAGAGCAAATGAAGCAGGCGAACCTGGATACCAACGTCATCCTGTTTAGCATGTGGACGGAGGCTATTAAAAATTTTGCAGAGTTTGGAAAAGGAAATGTTATTTTTTTGGACGGAAGTGCGGAAGGAATGGAGGCCACGATGAAGCAGATTCAGGCCCTCATGGTAAAACAAGCCGGGACCACCGCCAGGCCTTAATTTAGAATGTCGACATTCGAATTTTTTATCTTGTTAAATAACTCTAAAACTTTAGTGCTGCGAACAACGTGGCACTCTTTTTTTCGTTCATTCACAGTTGTTGAAAAAAATCGCGCTGTACTCTTAAGTGATATACTACTTTTACGCATCTAATCCGATAATATGATTGATCTTTTACAGATTGTTGACTCCACTCAAAAAATTGCGGCACACATCCAGGGCGACACCAATGGTGATGGGAAACTCAGCATTTTCGAGTTGCTGAGTACTGGTGGGGTAATCATGATCCCACTTGCCCTCCTGTTTCTAATCACCATTTTTGTTTTTTTTGAACGCTACATTGCCATTCAAAAAGCGTCCAGGCTGGACGGCAATTTCATGAACATAATTCGTGATCACATCCTCAGCGGGAACCTTTCCGCAGCGAAGAGTTTTGCAAAGAACAATTCAAACCCTGTGGCAAGGATCATAGACAAGGGTATCCAGCGAGTAGGTAAACCTATCGATTACATCGAGCGTAATATGGAAAATGTTGCACAGCTGGAAATGTTTAAACTGGAGAAAAATCTGGGGGTATTATCGGTTATTTCGCGAGCAGCGCCGATATTTGGTTTCATCGGTACACTGGCTGGCTTGATGCAATTGTTTTTCCGAATCAACTCTACAAACGAGTTTGAGCTGAATACAATCGCCGGTGGTATCTATGTAAAGCTTGTTACATCTATTTCGGGTCTTGTGATTGGTTTAATTGCCTTTATTGCTTATAACTATCTTCACACAAGGGTTGAAAAAACGGCCAACAGAATGGAAGTTGCTGCAGCCGATTTCCTTGACATTTTACAGGAACCCACAAGATAAAATTCAATGAACCTGAGGAAAACGACACATAAAGAAGCGGAAGTATTTACGGATTCTTTGAATGATATCATCTTCATTCTGCTAATGTTTTTCCTAATCGTGGCCACGCTTGCCAATCCGAATGTGGTTAAGGTTGGTTTGCCAAAAGGGACGAAGGACACAAAGGCCAAACAAAACATCGTCGTATCGATCGATAAGAATCAGCAGTATTATTTGGGTACGATGAAGGTTGACAATGGAATGATCGATACGCTCCTGGCAAGAGAGATCAATAAACATAAAGCTACTGTTGACACCCCCACCGTTGTAATTAACGCTGACACCACCGCCTACTACGGAGAAGTTTTCAGGATTATGCGTCTTTCAAAGCGCTCAGGGGCTAAGGTTGTCGCCAACGTAAAGTGAGCAGGCGGTTAATAACGACTAGCCCTTATCATTCTTTCCTTTCCCTGCAAATCCTTTCTCACTTCAATCGAATCATAACCTTTGGTCCTGAATAGACTTTCAACTTTGCCTCCCAGATGTTCGTGAATTTCGACGTAGATACTTCCACTTTCATGCAGGTTCTCTTTTCCAAAATCAGCAATGGAATTAAAGAAGATCAACGGGTCGTCATTCGTTACAAACAAAGCAATTGAAGGCTCATACTCAATGACATTTTTTTTCATTTCGCCCTTGTCCTCCTCAGGCACGTATGGAGGATTACTAACGATTGCATCAACGTGAGGCAATTGTTTTCGTTGATCAGGATCTAAAAAATTCAGGGGGACAAAATCAATGGCGGTATACAAAGCGTCGGCATTCACGCGCGCCACATTGAGTGCTTCATCGCTCACGTCGCAAGCCCACATCTCGATTTCGGGCAGCTTCGTTTTCAACGCAATTGCAATACATCCACTTCCCGTTCCAATATCTAGAATTCTAGCATACGGCTTTTTATTTTCGACTTCCTTTGTCACCCATTCTACCAACTCCTCCGTTTCCGGTCTCGGGATAAGCACATTGTTGTCAACATAAAATCTCATGCCTGCAAACCAGCATTCGTTGATGATGTATTGAATGGGTTCATGATTTTGTAATCGCCTGATGGATTCAAGCAGGAGTTCCTCTTGTTTGGCCGACAAGCTGTCGCTTTTCTTTATGATGCGTTCAATCAGTGGAAGGTTAGTGACATGTTCCAGTAGAAGTTCAGCAATGTTTTTCGCTTCGTCTCGGTAATAGGTGGCGTTAATACTTTCGACAATTTTTTTTCTTGCTTCATCTACGGTCATGGGCAAATGTAGCGTGAATAGTGAATAGTCAATAGGCAAGGCACCCGCTAATGATTTATATTTGTCGTATTCGCTATTCACAACTCACAATTGACAATTCACAATTGACAACTCACGAAAAATACATGCATCGTTGCCTGGAACTGGCAGAACTCGGAGCTGGGAATGTGGCGCCAAATCCGATGGTAGGCGCGGTGTTGGTTTATGACGACCGCATCATTGGCGAAGGCTACCACGAAGTGTATGGTGGACCACATGCGGAACCGAACTGTCTTGCTTCAGTTCGGGAGGAAGACATGGGCTTAATTGCGCAGTCTGTCATGTACGTTTCCCTGGAACCTTGCGCACATCACGGGAAAACTCCGCCTTGTGCTGATCTTATCGTTAAACATAAGATCGCAAAGGTTGTGATTGGTTGCCGTGATCCTTTCAAAGAAGTGAGTGGAAAAGGTATTGAAAAAGTACGCTCAGCAGGTATCAAAGTGGAACAAGGGATTTTAGAAAATCGGTGTCGAGAGCTCAACAAACGCTTCTTTACATTTCACACACAACACCGTCCATACATCATCTTGAAGTGGGCACAAACGGCAAATGGATTTATCGCCCAGCGGGAGAACGATGCGCAAACCTTGCGTATCGAAAATGCCAACGTCGATCACAGCTCGACAACGAGTGGAGCAGGCCGGCTTTACATCACGAATGAGTTTACAAACAGGTTAG
>VBAU01000573.1:1478-3328 GCA_005883855.1 Bacteroidota bacterium | reverse complement strand
ACTGGAGCTGGGCCGCACTTTTCGCAGACTACGACAATGATGGTTATAAAGACTTATTTGTTACGAATGGTTATGTGAAAGATTATACTCAGATGGATTTCCTGAAATATTCTATAGACAGGCTGATTCGTTCAAGGCATGGGGAAGAGGTAGACGCAATTCCCGAGTACATAAAAAAAATGCCTACCATTCAAATCCCCAATTTTATTTTTAAAAACAACGGCAATGAAACATTTACAAAGAAAACCGCAGAATGGGGATTGAATAAGCCGGGTGTTTCGGCGGGCGCGGCTTACGTCGATCTCGATAATGACGGCGATCTTGACTTGGTGATCGATAACGCCGATGATTACGCCAGCATATATAGAAACAATAGCGAGAAGCTTGTAAAGAATAATTTTTTGAAAATAAGACTCAAGGGCCAAGAAAAAAATCAATGGGGCATTGGCAGTAAAGTTACCCTGTATTGCAACGGCAATAAGTACTACCAGGAATTAATGCCCGTGCGAGGTTTTGAATCATCTGTTGACCCAGTTTTAAATTTCGGCGTTGGGAAAAAATCTGTTATCGATTCAGTGGTTGTTGTGTGGCCTAATGATAAAATGCAAACGCTAAAAAATGTAAAAGCAAATCAAACAATATCCATTGATATAAAAGATGCCGCGGGAATGTGGACTTATGATTCTACCGCTGCGGCGCCAAGCTATTTCGCGACGCAACCGGCATTTAATTTTACCCATCGCGAAAATCAATTTAATGATTTTACGGTGCAAACGCTATTGATCAATTATTTATCACGCCAGGGTCCCTGTATGGCCAAAGCCGATGTAAACAAAGATGGCAGAGAAGATATTTTCATCGGTGGAGCGAAAGGGCAGGCTAGCCAATTATTTCTCCAAACAGCCGACGGACATTTCACAAATAAGCTTGAACCTTCAATTGCAAAAGATTCCCTCAGCGAGGATGTAGCCGCAGAATTTTTTGATTCTGATGGAGACGGCGATATGGATCTGTACGTAGGAAGCGGCGGATACGAATTTTCGGAAAATGACCCTGCTCTGCAGGATCGCCTCTACATCAACGATGGCAAGGGAAATTTCTCAAGGAAAGAAAATGCTTTGCCGCAAATGCTCATTAGTACAGGTTGCGTTAAGGCAGCTGACATCGACGGCGATGGGGACATGGACTTGTTCGTTGGGGGAAGGTTAGTTCCGGGAAAATATCCGGTTGCGCCCGATAGTAAAATTTTACTTAATGATGGCAAAGGAAACTTCACCGATGTGACGGCACAAGTAGCACCATCACTAAAGGAACTCGGTATGGTTACCGATGCATTGTGGATGGATATCAATAATGACAGGCAGCCTGATTTGATTGTAGTAGGTGAGTGGATGCCTGTAAAAATATTTATTAATCAAAAAGGAAGGCTGGTGGATCAGTCTTCAGAATATATCAAGTTCCCCAGTTCGGGTTGGTGGAATAAGATTTATGCGGATGACTTTGACGGAGATGGAGATAAAGACCTGGTAATTGGAAATATCGGGCTGAATACACAATTTCATTCTAGTGAAAAACAACCCTCACAACTTTATTACAAGGATTTTGACGGCAATGGTTCAATAGATCCAATATTCTGTTATTACATCAACGGTGTTTCTTATCCGGCCAATTCACGAGATGATCTGGCTGACCAGTTGCCCGCCATCAAGAAAAAATTTCTCGAGTATCACGAATATGCTACCGCAACTATAAATGATGTTTTTACACCAGACCAATTAAAGGATGCAAAAGTGCTGAATTTATCAGAGCAATCTACTCTTTACTTACAGAACGATGGCGGAAAAGGCTTT
>VBAU01000573.1:0-1458 GCA_005883855.1 Bacteroidota bacterium | reverse complement strand
GTTACCGGCACAGGCGCAATACGCCCCCGTATATGCAATCACTTCACTTGACGCGAATAAAGATGGGAAAAAAGACTTGTTGCTTGCCGGTAACAATTCCTGGACAAGAATAAAATATGGACGCTATTCTGCAAATCATGGTATACTATTGATAGGTGATGGTAAAGGAAATTTTAGTTATGTTCCCCAGGTGAACAGTGGATTAAATGTGCGGGGCGACGTTCGCAGTATACTGCAGATAAAAACAGGGCCCACAGTAAGTATTTATTTTGGAATGAATAACGCTGCGCCGGTAGTTTACCGGCTAAATTGATTTACTGTACTTTTAGAAATATAGCATTCATGGATGTGGGGCATTTATTTCGGCGCTGGTAATTTTCGGCCTTTTCGAACAGACATTTTGTTCAAACGAGATAACGATCTGTTTTCAAGAAAATCATTATCGCATTTTCCAATCCCTTCATGAGATAACCTGTTGCCGGATCCCTCAATTTCTTTTTTTGACCACTTAAACATTTTAACATGCAAACTCACCGCAGATCTGTATTGAAAAAAATACTCGCATCCTTAGCAGGCATAGCAGGAGTTGGATTCGCCGCTAAGGCCATGGACGACACCGATGCTGAAAAACAAGCATCGAACATAGTTTACGACCAGGAAGTTCCCTTGTTCGCGGGGAATACAAAGCTCGGCAACCTTGTTTTTATTGCAGGGAAAGGTGCACATTTCCAAGGTGATATTAAGGCACATACAGATCACGTTCTAAAGGAACTGGAAAAGGAATTGATCCTTGCGGGTTCTACCATGAAAAAAGTATTAAAAGTAACCGTATATCTAAATGATATAGCAGACTACCAGGCAATGAACGAAGTGTACAAAGGGCGGTTCGGGGACAAACCTCCAGTTCGTTCTACCATTGCCGTGGCAAAAGGAGGTGTTCCCGGGGATTCGCTGGTAGAAATGGATTGTATCGCTTACATATAAGCCTGCATCAGGAAGTACCGAAATAAAAAGAACATAGTCACCAGGCTCGAAAATTAGTGTATGCTAAAAAAAAGTTCTCCTTTAATTAGTGAACTGTCTTTCATAACGTTTCTCTTTTTTTTAATTGTTACTGTCTTTACTCAATGCAGAGGAACTTCAGGCTTACCTCGTGGAGACGCAGACAATGGCGGTCTTTTTTTACCGGGCAACTTTGAAGCCGTTGTTGTTGTGGACAGTCTTGGGGGCGCCAGGCATTTGGCTGTGAATGACAATGGAGACATCTATGTGAAGTTAAGAGCCTCGTATCCCGACGGAAGTAATGTTGCCCTGAGAGATGAAAACAATGATGGTAAGGCCGACATCATTAAAAAATTTTCGGTGTATACAGATTCATTCGGCTACGGTACGGCCATGCGCATTCATGATGGATACCTTTATTACAGTTCAACAGGCGATGTATTTCGGTGCAAATTA
>VBAU01000233.1 GCA_005883855.1 Bacteroidota bacterium | reverse complement strand
AGAGGAAGCAAACTACTAATGAAAAGAAGAAAGACAAAGGTCAATCACACATACTCGAATGTCTCCTGATACAAGCCCCTGCGACCTCTGGAAGTAGTGCATCATTCGCAACCCGCGAAGTTCCATCAACACCTACGCCCCCAGTCCATGAACAAGACACGTTGGCATTAACTCCGCCCCAACATCGAAGTCCGACAAATCACTCGAGCGGCACACCTCTTTCGACACCGCTGAGAAATTTGCGCATTGGCTATACCACACCCTCCTCATCTTCAGCAATAGATTCCCGGCGACCATTGAAACGGACTATGGATGATGCTGATGACGCCTACGACGCGATTCCCCAGCCTGATGCCAAACGACGTATGCTGGAGCCATCAATTGCTGAGCTCCTCTTGTATCACTTGCGCCACGGTCACATACATCCTTCTGTGGTAATGCAATGTGTGGCCGAGGTCCAGTCAGAGAAAGGAGAGTCGTCTGACATGGAACCATCCTTGGGAGAAAATTCATTGAGCGCACCCAGTCGTGTGACAACGTCCCACGATCAAGAAATTCTGCTTTCCTCTCCAGGTCAGGAAGTTGTAACTCATTCAGATGGGAACCTGATGGAGGAAATCATACATCATCCGGTCCCTATTTATCCTCGATATCAACGTATTTCTATATGCTCTAACCTTACTAATATTGAAGTATCCATGAATACACCACAGTCCCCCAAACACGGACTGTCTTGGTCAAATGAATCATTGGAGCTACCGATCATGCCGGCGCAGATTGTCACAACTATTCAATGTGAAACAAACACGGCTTCGCCCGAATTGGATCCTAGCGGAGACAATTTGTCGTCAGAACTGAGTGATTTGGATTCCGATGACTTTGAAAGTGACGAAGAAGAGGAGGAGGAAGAAGAAGAAGAAGAAGACAGTGTCGTAGGGGCACAGTATTCCAGGGACGTCGCTACATTGGAGGCACCACAAAATTTGGCTTCCAACTCTGTGGAAGAGTCGAGAGATGTGCCAACAACTCACATTCGATCACCTCCTGTGGAACCAAGCGAACCTGTCCTTGCAGACCCTGTCACCATTGATATGTTTGCTGATGGTGGGGCACTCGATTCAGCCGCGCCAGTCGGAAGTCCTTCTGCATCAAACATTACTGGCTCATTGGAACTTCAAGCCCCCGAAGAACCAGTCGATCTGTTGTCCGAGTTGATTCAACAGACTACTGCAGATTATGGATTGCGAGAGAAAGTGGGATCTAGCGAATCTAATCAGATATTGTTGGATCCTGATGCGATTCCACCTGAGGGAGTTCCGGAAATGCATGCCACAGTTGCCCCAAGCGTGGAGATTCCTGTTTGTCCACCCACACCACCTCTTCCCGATGAGTTTATGCCACATGATGGGGACACTGAAGCAGACGTTGCAACCAAACAGACGTATTGAACCCGAACCTTGCCTGACTGATTTTATTTAGAAAAGGTTTGCTCAGATTGGGGTTGGAAATGGAGCACAAAAACTTACGACATAGTTGGAAACCTGAGTACAACCCACTTCTAAGAGACGGCCTCAAACTTCATCCTTGGCAAGAGGTTGGTGTTGCCTTTCTGCATAAATGTCGGGAGGAAAAAACATATGCATTGCTTGGGGATGAAATGGGAGTTGGAAAGGTGATCCCTTCTTCAACTCTACTGACTAGTGACAGACCATTCAAACTTTTTCTTTTTTGTACTCCAACAACCGTCGGTTGGAAGGCATTCCGAACATCAAAAGGCGAGTGAATTTCGTTATCTGGTGGGTGCCCTTACTTCGTTGCAAACAGACTTCCTGACTCCATTGTTTAGTCCCGTCACTCTCGAAGATAACTGGGTCAACGAATGTTCCAAATTTTTCAGCCACAAACATATCCGGGCCAGGCCATGGAGCAAAGAACTCTTCCTGCAAGATCGACGCTCAGACACAATCTGGATCGTACGAGACAGTCTCTTTGCCGAACACACTGACTTTTGGAAAACAGTTTCAAGTCCCCAGTTCGTCAAGGAGTCTCAGATTGTAGCGTCATTTGCAGATGAAGCTCACACTGCCTGGCGCTCCTCCCAATCGTCCCGCTCCAAGTTGTACCGAAAACTCGTTGCCCGGTCTGAATTCAACGTTTTAGTTTCAGGAACCCCTTTCCCTCTTGGGCCAGCCACCGATGCAGAAGGAGTGCTTATTCATTGCGGTGGACCATTTGACGAGAATGGCAGATGGGGTGATAAATTGGCAAGATCACTGAAACGCTTGATGATTTCTGACCACTGGAATGTCCTTGCGTTCCGAGTTTTGATTGCGCCATTTTATCTTCGTCGCACCCGGGAGTCTGTATGGAACGGCCAATGGGTAGTTGATCGTCAAGTTGCTCGTCCAGTACCGTGGGAAATTCTCCCCAAATCTGATCAGTGGTCCGAAGAAGCCGCCCGAAAAATGTATCACCGGACAGGCACCCGGAGGGAAACAATGGCCAAGGTTATTGAACGAGCGGATAAACAGAGGTTTTTGGCATGGACCAGTGTATATGCGGAAGTGGACGAGGCCCTTGTGAAGTTGCCTGGAACTTCACAAGGGCAGAAAAAAATGGAGGAAATAATTAAACGGCGGATTCGATACGAAAAACCATCAGGCAGGCTCCAACGTTTGGTCGCTCTCATCAAAGAGATAAAAACCACCGGGGAGAACTTTATTATCGTATCGGATCGACTGTTTCTGTTGAGCATGGCTTATTACGTACTTCTTTTTTTCTTGCTCACCGCTGACTGCATAGGTATGTAGTGAAGTCATGAAATTAAAAATGGGTATTTTGGCTGGGACTCGCATGTGGGGACAATCTGCGACGAATGCTGCACGGACACAGGTAGTCGAAAACTTGAATGCCGGATTGTTGGATGGCATTGTGATGACTGACCACGTTGGATCGTGTGGGCACAACCTTGTTGGGGCGTCGAATATGATCTTCCTTGGGAGCCTTTATAGTCAGGCTATGGAGAATCAGGCAATTGGTATTCCCTATTCGAAACAAGAACTAATCCCTTGGTCGAATCTGCCGGGAAGGACAGGTCAAGGTTCCAAAGGTGTATATTATCGGAGACAGAAATTTTAAAGGAGATATGGTCGCCTTTGAGGTTAAGGAATCCCGTGCAGAGGAGGAACGCCTGATGGCCAAGAAATTTTGTAACAAAGATGGAGATTATCAAGCTTTCGATATCATTCAACAATTGGAGTTAGAAGAGGATGATTGGAACTCTCTGAAGCTTCGCCGTTGGCAGGAAACGCTGAAAAAAATGAATGACGCAAAGGCAGTCAAACTCCAGACTCTGGAAAGAATTAAAGCTTTAAATCTGTATGGAGATACTGCGGACAATCCAATGGATCTCGAATCTGAATCACACACCGGGGATGGGAATGATCGCGAGCATCCTATGGAATTGGATTAATATTAAGAAAAATTATTGTATCGTAGTGCTAATAATGGTACATGGCTTTCAATATTTGTCATGTCATGGCCGTGTATACCAGCCGTTGTTAAGTATGTATATACTACCTAAATCATTTTGAAACTGAATTGGAGCTGATTCGGATGTGAATTAGAGCTGAATTCATAATAAATATGTATACCGTATCTGATAGATCTTTTTGGAGCTGATTTGGAGCTGATTTGGATCGTAAGTATGGAGTCCAAAATTTTGGAGCTGAATTGGAACTGAATTGGAACTGAATTGGAGCTGAATTGGAGCTGAATTGGATCAATTAAATGCTTACCTAAATATTGACTTACTTAATCTTCGGAACGAATCCCAAATCGGAAAACATTTCACTGTTCAACGACTTGTTTATTCGTTATCACAATGTGTATAAATAGCATATATGTTGGCCAAATCTTGTTTTCAAAACACAATATCGCGTCAACGCGTTCTATATGGCCGGAAGGAAAAAGTCTCAGCTTGCCAAAAAGGATCATGAAACTCCTGCACAAGTTGGCACGTCATCATCACCAGTTTTGGAGACAACCCTTAGCCAAGTGTTTGTTTTGATTTCTTTCGCTAATCGATTGCTTAGACCTCTTCAAGGAATATTACGTCTTCCAATCGAAAATCTCCTACGAGAAGTTCATCCTCATTCTCAGGCATATCCTCGCGCACTCCAACACACCAGGAACTTGATCCCAGTCTCTACTCGATCCGACCCAGTACCGGGTTTATATGGACTGCTGAAATGTTAGAGGCTGGTAAGGCCATGTATCTCGCCACGTTACAGACGCCGAGGCCAAATCCCGACGATATGCAAATTCAAATGTCGCCTTCCATAACCAATGACTATGATGAGCATGAGGAATTCGAAATGGATTTCAATTTGGATGATGATGTGGTAGAAATCAAGCATGGCTCCCCCTTACGAAAACGCCAAATTGAAGAAATCGACAAGGAGAGTAGGAAAAGGAAGCGCTTCCGGATTTCAGAGCTTCCGGAAGATGATCGGTATTTGTGGTCGATGTTCTTCGAGGCTGTCAGGCTGGATTACGTTCAAAAAGGCCCTGACGACCCCGCCCCAGAAGGAGATACAAGGGGCAAGAAAAGACTGGCCGATAATCGTGTACTTATACAAATGATCAAGCGCCGTCACCGTATGATGTTTCGAGAGGACGCCAAGCCATTGGCCAAGAGAGAATTGGAAGCGGTAAACACATATCAAAGAGTATATGATGATTTTCTAGGCGAAACAGCGTACTGACAACTTCTCTTCCTCCCTTCGGAGGTATATTCTGCAGCAAAAGCCATTGACCTCCCACTACTATCTGCCGGCAAAAGATTCCAAAGAGCATGGTAGCATGGTTGACCGCCTCCTCAAAGATTATGGGTTTGTGTGGAAGACACTTCAAGTATTCTCTGAATCCCTTTCCCTTTCCATGCTAAGCTCCGTGTTATAGCCACGCCGAGGACGATTCCTACATCCTGCCATCGTCGAGGGGATGAAATCGATTTATTTTTCTAATAAAAAGGGATTTGGAAACATCGCTCCTGCCGAAGGCATGACGGCCCTCCGAGATAAAATCACAGCTGAATCAGTTGCATGGGTTTGTATTGCGGTACAAATCTCTTTCTTTTACTTTTACTTTTACTAATTAATCAGCTCCTCTGGGGATTTAACTACGTCAAGAGCGGAAACCTCAGTCCTGTTCAGTTCCAGCCTCACTTATACAAAGCGAGATGGACAAAGTTCGTGACCGAGATCGAGAGAAAGCCAAAGACATTAGAGGATCTGAAATTGGCAGTTATTGGAGATGACACTGTGGAGTATGATGAAGACGATGATCCCGATGCGCTTGGAATGTGTGCGTTGGATAGTGAAGATAGCGAAGAAGATTGATTTAGATGAATAGACACATACGCGTTCCAATTCAGTTCTATTTCATCTCCATCCCGTTTGCAAATATGGTCCGAATAGACATCAAAAGTGGAAAATATAATCTAAAGGCATCCGGAATAGTGTCCGAATGCACATCAAATGGGGACCGGGAAATCTAAATGCATCCGGAATAGTGTTTGAATAGACACCAAATGAAGCTCGTCGATAATAAATAGTTTCGTAAAAACGGGGACCTGACTATCAAACTATTCGGTCCTATCAACCTATTCAAAGTGAAATAGACGCGAATAGGAAAAATACCAAATCCTTGATGTTGGCTGATGTGTAATGCCGTAGGATGATAGGAGAGGAGTTAGAGAGCCTGTGTATTCGCTGCCACCGTCTGTGCGAAGGTATTTCACCCGTTTGCTGGATTTGGTATTGGCATCT
>VBAU01000572.1 GCA_005883855.1 Bacteroidota bacterium | reverse complement strand
GATGAAATCATCAGCGAAATGAAAAAAAATAACAAACTATGGGACGAGCGCCGGCTATCTCATGTTGCCTTTCAAAAAGGACCTAACTTCTGCGTGGTGGATGTTTGGAATTCCGAGGAAGAATTGACCGATTTTGCACAAAACAACTTGTCCCCAATTTTTAAAAAGCTGGGTTTGAATCCTGCGCCCCCGCAGATCTACCCAGCACATAATTACATGGGAGTAAAAGCCGAAGAGCTTATTTCAGCCTGATCCATCCGGCATGGTCCATTTCAATTTTATCTTCTGCCTGGAGAAAGCTCAAAACTCTCCAGGCTTTTTCTTTATTTACTCCTGCCAGCTGTTGCAAAAGTTCTTTGGTTTGAATCGAACGTTCCTTTACTGACTGTACGATACGATTGCTAATATGATCAAATTCTTCCTTGCTGAGTCGAATTGATTTTTGCTGCAGACAATTATCGCAAACACCGCAGCTGGCCACCTTGTGGTCGCCAAAATACCAGGCAATGATCTTACTTCTGCACTCTGCTCTTTCATGGATATAATTAATCATTGCATTTATCCGCGTAATGTAATTCTCTTTCCGACTATTCAAAGTTTTTAGGTCCATTGAAACGTCTTCGGCCTTTACCCTGTTTCGGATGAAGAAGAGCTGTGGTGTATCCTTTTGCGAAGTGTACTCGATTATACGATGATGATGCAGCAATGTTAGTTGTGTTTTGATTTCCTCGTTTTCTTTGTTCAGTAGACGAGCTATCACATTTTCCGATACTGCAGCCGGATATTCAAAAATCCCCTCGTAACTGCGAAGCAAAGTTTTCACCAGGGGTTCGAGTTGCGGATAATCTTTTTCGAATTGGTATAAATATTCTTTATTGTTTATGA
The DNA here is from genome assembly GCA_005883855.1 of Bacteroidota bacterium. Classification (GTDB taxonomy): domain Bacteria; phylum Bacteroidota; class Bacteroidia; order Chitinophagales; family Chitinophagaceae; genus VBAU01. The sequence goes on along the minus strand of VBAU01000572.1, from coordinate 1,911 downwards.
ACTGAACGCTCGGAGGCAGAAACACCTGTTCTACCCATTCATCTTGTTCGAGAGCTTTCAGCGAATAAAATACCAGACGACTGTTGAGACGAAACTTTTTAGTGAAATCAGTGATGTCAAAATCGTAATACTCACCCTCGCCGCCCCCAGAAGGAACCTGCAAATAATTGCAAACACCCTGGTATACATTTCGGATCTCGTCAACGGATGGATAGTGAACCGAAATCGATTCGTTCAGTTCTGCGATGTCTCGCTCACTATATAACAACACGGCATAAGCTTTCTTTGCGTCCCTGCCGGCCCGTCCTGCCTCCTGGTAATAATTTTCGATGCAGTCAGGAGCATCGGCATGGATCACTCTACGAACATTTGGTTTGTCAATTCCCATTCCAAAGGCATTGTTGCACACAATCACGCGTATCTGGTCCTGCAGCCACGCGTCCTGCTTGCGACTTCTCTGCTCCTGTGTTAAACCGGCATGATAAAAGTCTGAGGAAATTCCATGCATTTGTATCAGATCAGATATCTCTTTGGTTCGTTTCCTGCTTTTGCAATAAACAATGGCACTGCCCGAAACATTTCTCAGTACCTCGATTATTTTATTGATCCGCGAGTCAACTTTAAAAACGCTGTACGATAGGTTAGGTCGTTCAAATGATTGACGAAAAATTTGCTTGACTTTGAATTGAAGTTTCTCGCAAATATCGTTTTGCACGTCGCTTGTCGCCGAGGCAGTTAGGGCAAGCACGGGAACGTTCGGCACGTCCTCCCTTATTGCGGCTATTTTTAAATAAGGCGGTCGAAAATCATAACCCCACTGTGAAATGCAATGCGCCTCGTCCACTGCAATCAAATTGATCTCAAGAGCAGGGAGGTATTCTTTGAACAGGGAAGTTTCCAATCGCTCCGGAGAGACGTACAGAAATTTGCAATTGCTGTGCGCGGCAACTTTTAATGTATTGATCACTTCTTTGCGACTCATTCCTGAGTATATGGCGTAGGAAGTAATATTTTTCCTTCGCAGATTTTCCACCTGGTCTTTCATCAATGCAATCAGCGGAGATATTACCAGGCACAATCCATTCTTTGTTAAACCCGGAACTTGATAACAGAGAGATTTGCCTCCCCCCGTGGGCATCAGCGCTAAGGTGTCATTTCCTGCGAGAACAGAATCGATGATATCTTCCTGGAGCGGACGGAAGGAATTATAACCCCAATGTTGCTTGAGAATTTCGTGAATCGTGAGGCGTGAAGCATGAGGCGTGAGGCGTGAGTCGTGAGTGAGGTTGTCCTTCATCGAGAAATCATTTTTGATATCAGCTGAAAACTGCGAACCAGGAGTTCACCCACCTCAGTTAATCTTTCCTTGGCAGAGTAACCAAGTTCCACAGCGACGTCTAATGCGGCTACCACTGACTTTCTTGAGCAGCCTTCGGCAACGTTTAGATGAACCGACAGAGCGGCTCTTCGGATTTGTTGAATCATCGAAAATTTTTCTTCCGACGGAAAAACTTTCGTTGCCTTATAGCAAGCTAAAGCAAATTGTTTTGATACGACGAAGACATCCAATCTTGTGTGTGCTAGTTGAAGAAGCATAGAAAAAGGTTTCCTCTAAACTAGTTAAATCTCCAGACATGTAGTGAAGTCACGACTGACGACTCATGATCAAACAACCTTCTTCACAAACAGCCGCACAGAATTAACAGCAAGAACAACGTCGCTAAAACCCATTACAAGGGCGCCGAAAGTAGGCGTGAGGAATCCAAATGCCGCCACAGGAATAGCAATGATATTGTAGAAGAAAGCCCAAAAAAGATTTTGCTTGATCGTAAGATATGTGTGACGACCCAAACCAAGAGCTGTTGGCAAATTCTTTAATCCATTTCCCATCAGGACAACTTGCGCCGTCTG
>VBAU01000232.1 GCA_005883855.1 Bacteroidota bacterium | reverse complement strand
TTCGCGTTTGTATGTTGCTAATTTTAGGGACGAAAATCGCGTACCGACAAACTTCTAAAAGAGAGGCGTGAAGAGGAAAAAGTCAATATTTTGCATGTTGACGACATCATAAAACGTTACCTCTGTGGCCAGGCAGGTTGTCCAAATAAAGACTCATGGTGCTGGGTTGTCGACGGTGTACATTTGAGGCTTTTACCGAAGCACATGAAGATATGGAGTATGTCAATCAATGCCGGCGATACAACCATCGATGACTGCCCAGAAGAGCTGGCAAAGACCTTGATGCCTTGCAAGCCGACGATGAAGAATCCATTATGCGATCCCATGCCTAAACCTACAACTACGACGTCGACAACGTTACTTTTCCAAAATCCCCCTCACTATCCTTCATATGGGCCCGTTACTCTGCTTCCATATTATCCGTATAACCATTCATACCTTCCTCTGACATATCAGCCTCATCACGAACGACCTCTGCCATCTCCGCCACGTCGTAGAGTTGAGCTACAGGCATCATCATCACCTATTCGCTTTGAAAACGATCCTAACTCTGATAAACTGACGGAATATTTCGATTGGCTGGCAAGAGGATATCCTGGCAAGGCCCAACAGCTTAGGGAGTGTCTGTCGACACTGAAAAGTGAAGAGATTGTTTATGGAACGGTTCACGATATCCCTAACGAGCTGTGGAAGGATTGGAAGGTCCCGAATGGACTAATCTTGATGGTAAAGGGTCATATGAAGAAATGGGAGCGTGAACAAGCGAGGACACATCATTAATAGATAGCATAGATACCTGCATGAAGTATTGTAACTTGAAACGGCTGTATAATCATATTCTTGGACTATTTTTGTCATCATCAAATAATCCCAGCCGAACGAAAATGGCTACCAGCCTTATTGGCCATATACGTCAACGCAGCTTCAAGAAACTTGGTGAAGTCATCGTACGTCGATTGTAGCTCATTATTCCGCTTCATCCAAGCTTTCATCTCCGCAAAAGCCTCCTCGATCGGGTTCATATCTGGAGAATAAGGGGGCAGGAATTCGAGAATAACTTCCGCAGCACGACAAATTTCACGAAGCCGCTACAGATTAATAGTGTACGGGCATCTTGATATACCTCAGACTGATGAATTGGAGCATTATCCATGATTATAACCGATCGTGGCCCGGGGAATGGGTTGCAGAATGGCAAAAGCTTGTTTTCGATGAAATCCTCGAATAATTCTTGCGAAAAGGAGCCATGTTCAATATCCCAAGTGAGGAAACCATTGACCGTATATGCAGGAAGGACTGACCATCGCTCACTTCGTTCAAAAGGGATGTTCTCGTGAGGTCGGACTCCTTTTGGCGACCAGCCGTATTTTCGATGACTTGTACGTTCATTTGCGGCCGACTCATCGACAAATATGAGTTGATTAGGCATATACATCGACATTTTATGTGCCCAGGCAGCTCTGAGTTCTGGATTTCTCTGTGCAGCACGAAGTTGGATCAAATACGTTAGAAATAGTCATCAAAATGAGGGCGAATGCGTACCAATTTCTTCGACCATTTGACTCGCTTCAACAAGCGTTGAATCGTTTGTGCATCAAGCACAATACTGAATACTTCCCAGAGATAGTATACCTGCTCATCGATATACAGAGATGGACGTTCTTCAAGGTATTCGAGAAGAGTCTATTAGTTAACGTGATTCGACAATGTCGATGATGTCTTTGACACATACCCGCTCCATTTCATGCGTTATTTTGCGAGGACGTCCTTGCGGAAGTACTTTTGGAGGCTTCAGTGAGTTGAATTGCCGGAGATTCTTCTTGTAGTTGTATACAGCACTTGATGAAATGTTGAAGTTCTTCGCGATCGTTTTCACTTTTTCATTGAGGGCAATTTTCACTTGTATCGAATTTCGTTTAGCTTGGGGGATGCGTGATGGCATTTTCTATAATATGAGCCAAAATAAACTCTTGAATCCACCTGTACGCTGCACTAGACACGAAACAGTGAAAAACGCGTGCTGAATCGCTGTCGAAGTTTGTTTTGGTGAAATTGACGATTTTTCTTCAAAGTTTTGATTTTGACTGTATTAACTGGGTGTCGCCCAGAAGCATGCTTGATCGCATCCCCTGTACTCCAACTTTTCTCCTCAACTCGTCTCGCTCCTTGTCATACAACTCGCAATTTAGTAGATAGTGATCCACTGTTTCCTTTTCTGCTCCGCACTCACATTCGGGGGTCTCGATGATGTTAAAGCGGTGTAGGTATTCATTCAGGTGGCAATGGCCTGTGCGTAGTCGCGCGATCCATACCACATGCTTACGTTGCAATTCTCCATACAGCTTGGGTCCAGTGGTGGTGCCTGGGTATTGACTCATGGCTCGTAGGCGTTTTGCATTTTCTTTGCCTGTTTTCCATTCTGTTTCCCATTGAGTGTTGGTCATGGATTGTATTGATCTGTTTTGGGCCGATTTCATCTTTATGGTTGGTGGATTGGTGTTAGACATTGCTGCGGCTTTTGCTGCCTGGTCCGCCTGTTCGTTTCCCTCGATGTTCATATGTCCTGGTACCCATTCGATATGTATGGTGCAGGTGGGTTTGACTTTGTGGATCCTGTCGATTGCATCCAGGATCTCCTTGATGATGTATTGTCCTGATTGCCGCTTTGGTGATTCGACTGCTTGGATTGCAGACTGATTATCTGTGAAGATGTAAGTATCATTATGCTCGTTAATCTTTTCTTCAAAGAAGTTGACTGCCATTTGGATTGCTGTTAGTTCTGCTGCATAGACATTGTGTGTATCAGATGTTCCAACATATTCTCCCTTTGTGTCTCTGGTTTTGGGTGAGTATATTGCTGCCCCAGTGTGTCCATTGTGGCCGGATCCATCCGTGTATATTATCAAATCCTGTGCTGGTATCTGGCGGAGTCGTTGTCGGTGTGCTTTTGTTGTTTCGTCTTTGCTGGCTGCTGATATAACTGAGGAAATTGTTGGCGTCCACCATGGGGGTCGGATGGACGCAGAGATGTGCTCCATCTTGTCGGGCTGGATATATTGTGGGTATTGTTTGACTAAGTTTCCCAAGTTCGACATGTGCGGGGGGCCTCCATGTTTGAGTGCTCGTTTTATCCATGCTTGGATTGGATGGTTGGTTTCCGTGGTTGCCATTCTTGTGATCGTTTGCAGGATTTTGTCAGTGAGGCGCCATTTTGGTGGGGCCAGAGCTGTTTCATGTTCCATGGCCGTTATCGCAGTGGTCCGGAAGCAACCTGTTATGGCCCACATGATTCGGCCTTGTACTGACGACAGTGCCTGCAGCTGTGATGTGGTTGGGGCTGTTTGTGTGTCTTTAGGCCTGTGCCAGATTATTGCTGCGTAGTCCATTCGTGGTGCGGCTACTGCTGTAAAGAGGCGTCTTAGGCATTTGAACTCGGGGCCCCATCTGCTCTTCGCTATTCCCGCCACGGCTAGTGCGTATTTGGTTGCCTTGGCCACTATTTGTTCGATATGGGTACGGATCTTGAGTTTTTGGTCGAAGGTTACACCTAGATATTTTGCTTCTGTGCTTGGGTGGATTGTGGTTCTGCCCACCATGACTGTTGCTTCCACTTGTGCTGTTCTGTTCCTGGTAAAGTGTATTAGCACATATTTGGATTTTTCGAATTGAGCACCGTGTCGCTGTCGCCATTTTTCTGCTTTGGTGAGTAATTGTTCCAGTTCACTTGCATTTGTCATGGCCGTCTTGTTTTGGACTCCGTAGAGGATATCGTCAATGAAACCCAATCCGAGTTGCCTCTTTTTGGGGACATCTAGGAGGTCGCTGTTGTAGAGAACGTACAATATCGGGGATAGCGGTGATCCTTGTGGAATGCCTGTGGGGGTGGATATGGTATCCGTTGTGATTCCATTGAATCGCATACGTGTCTCCCTGTAGCTTAGGAAGGAGAGTACCCAGTTTGTGATTTCCTTTGGGATCTTGCGTTTTCGTATGTTGTGGATGAGTCGTTCATGGTGTACATTGTTAAATGCTCCTGCTACGTCCATAAGTACAGCCGAGTAGACATTTCCTTCTTTCCAGGCTTGGTGGATGCTCTCTGACAATATGAGCATGGCGTCTTCTGTGGTTCGCCCTGGTCGGCCTCCGAAATGGTGTTTGGGTAGCAGATTGTGAGTTTCGCACAGGTAACTTATGTATTCGGCCATTACCCTTTCCAGCACTTTACCAAGTGTAATTTCTAGTGCGATCGGGCGGTATGCGTTAGGTTTCGTGTAGTTTGGTTTGTTTGGTTTGCGGAGGATCAGCGTAATTGTTTCCTTGAATGATTGTGGGAAATGGCCTGTCATCATGCTTTGTTGTGCCAGTGCTAGGATATGATGTTGGAGGGTGGTGAGGCATCTTTTGAGTATGTGGTTCGGGATCTCATCTGGTCCAGGGGCCTTGTTTGGTGCCAGTTTGTTAATGGCCCTCGTTACTTGTGTTATTGTGATGTTGAGATTCGTTTCCACAGGTTTCGGGTAGTTTGCATTTGGGATGTCGCTAAGGTCTGCTGGTGGTGGAGGTGGGAAGAAGGTTCTACTCAGCGTGGACATTTTCTGTTTGTTAGTTGCTGCTTCGCCTTCTAGTGTAGGGATGTAGGTGTTAGTGGGTGTGGAGTTGAGGTACTTATTGACCTTCCAAATACTGCGGTCATCTGCCTCGCTTACGAACTTCTGCCATGTGTCGCGTTTGCTTTCATCCATTTTGCGTTTGTATCTTGTTCGGTGTTCCTTCCACTCCCCTTCAAGTTCCTGTGTTCCATATCTGTTGAATCTTTTCCGGGCCCTCTGTGCCTGCTTTCGTAGGTCCGATAGTTCTTTTCTCCACCATCTTTTACTAAAGGGGCATATGTCGGCTCGGGGTGTCGTTTCCGCGGTTGCTCGTCTTATGGCTGCGCTTATGTCGCTTGCAAGTTGGTTTACTGTATCGATTGTGGGTTGTGTGAGGTGGTTTAAGAATGGGAGGTAGTTCTCAAGCTTTTGTTCGAAGGCTTTCCAGTCTGTTTTGGTGTAGTTATATGGCTGCTGAGCCTCGGGTCCATGCGGGTTTGGTCGGAGGTTTAGTATTGTTTCTATTGGGTGGTGGTCTGATCCGTGGTCGCAGTTGCTTGCAATTCTGCATTTGATTATCCGCTGCTCAACGTATTCGTTCCCCCATACCAGATCAATAGCTGTTTTTGCCCTTGGGAAGGTGATCGTGCCTAAGGGAAGCATGGGTTTTAATCTTATCTGTGACATAACATCGATGAGCATGTCGGCTTCCGGATCCTGAACATGGTAGCTTGGAGGGTTCCACAGGGGGTGATGTAGATTGAAGTCCCCTGCGATGATGACTCCGTTGTATGTGTTGTTTCGTAAGTGTTTCCGTAGTTGTGTTCGTAGCTCTGCGAGCTGTGGTGTGTGTTTGGTATTGTAGATGTTTATTAGTAATGTGGGGTGCTATGGCAACGGTGTCCGGTGTTTCCATAGGTACGGGTTCGTAGGAGTGTGCTGGGAGTATGGTTTTATTAATGTATATTGCTGCTCGTGGTGGGTTGTTTTCCATACTTTTAGATTCGATTAGAGTCCAGGAGTGGTGTGTTAGGGATGAGTTTGTGTAGGTGGAGAAGTATTGTTCCTGCACCATTAGGATTGCATATTTGCTAGAGATTGGGTCGTTTAGGATGCTGTGGGTATTATGTTGGCTTTTGTTGAGGTTGTTTTGTAGTATTGCAATTGTCTGCATGGTTCTTGGAGGTGTGTTTTGGTTACTCATTAAAGTAAGTTGAAGCTTCACGTTTACGCGTGGTTATGTTTTGGATTGCACTGATTCTGTTAGGGCAATCGTGATGCCAGGCCGGATGCTCTCCTTTGCAGCCTGTGCATTTATGTCTTTCACTATTGCACTGGGAGGTGAGGTGATGTTCGCTGCATTTGCCACATATCTCATGGAGGCTTCTGCACTTAGTGGCGTGATGTCCGAACTGTTGACATTTGTAGCACTGGATCAGCTGGAATTGGGGGGTATACTTTTCCGGAAAGAATCGTTGATGGTTGATGTAAATTCCATGTTTGATGCATTTGTCGGCCATCTCTGAGCTGGAGCAGAATACCACGAGAGAGAAATGGCGGGCGTTTTCCTTGAGCTTTCGTCGCATAGGTTTCATTTCCAATATTTCAAGTCCGTTTTCCTTGTTCTGGCGTTCTAGCTCTCTTGTGAGTTCCGGGTTCTGTATTTCATTTGGGTTAATCATATCCGTAGGCACTCCAGGCACGTGGATTCCGTATTTTGGTCGACGTACTGTGAGACCGTTGTAGGCTTTGTCCCATTTAAGTTTGCGTAATTGTTCTGCTTCTTGTGCTGTGTTGCAGTGTATTCTTATATCTTGGCTTTTGAGCTTTTGGATGCCTTGGATGGTGGGGGTGTTTTCCTTCACTTGGCTTTCTACCATTTCTTGGAGCTTGGCTGTAATTTCAGCGTGGGGCTGCTGTGTTAGCTGTTCTTTGGTGTGTGGGTCTGCTCCTTGGATAGCCAGGGTCACTTCGAGCTTGGTTTGTTCACGACGTTGTTGTACTTTGCGCTCTAGGTTGCGTTGCTGAATCTCCCTGACGTGGTTGGGTTCCGGGTTTACTGCCGCTGTTGCTGTCGCTTGGGCGTACGTTCTCCTGGTTGTGCTTAAGATGGTTTCTTTAAGCGAGCGTTCCAGGCGGCTGAAGTGTTCACTGATGTCTTCTGTTTGTGTAGCATGTTGTGAAAGGTGGTGTAGGGCCTCGGTTACTTTGTATCCGATTTCTTCGAAGATACGGAAGGGTGT
>VBAU01000294.1 GCA_005883855.1 Bacteroidota bacterium | reverse complement strand
CGATCATAATGATGTTGCCAATCTTGACGTCTTTGTGCAGGTTCGGATAGGAAACGTAAATCCTCTCTTTTGTACCGACTAGCTTTTCATTTGTGAACGTAAGAACATCACCCGGCTTAATTTCGATCATGCCGTTTTCAATTTCCCCAACTCTGAGTTTAGGGCCTTGCAGATCGCCAAGGATAGCGATATTGTAAGGTTCCTTTTCGTCCATTTCACGGAGGTAGTCAATGATCCTCTTTTTATCTTCATGAGTGCCGTGGGAAAAATTCAAGCGGAAAATATTTACACCGGCTTTTACAAGTTCGAGTAGTTTTTCATACGTATCACAGGCGGGACCTACAGTAGCTACAATTTTTGTGCGGTGAAAGGTGTGTTCAATCCCCGCCTCCTTGTCCATTTGTTTATACAGGTACTTCTCTAAGTTTTTTGTCATAGTCTTATTTCTGGTTGCTGGTTCCTTGTTACTAGTTCGTTTAGGGTTCTGCTCCATTACCGGTAACCAGCAACCGGCAACAGCAACTTGTCTAACTCGCCAAAATCTTCACAATCTTCAACCATTCGTCTCCAATCTTGCCTTTTGATTTCACAGCATTTTCCAGTGGAATGTAATGCATTTTGTTATTCATGATACCCACAAAAACATTATACCGTCCTTCGAGCAAACACTCTACTGCGTGATACCCCATCCTGCTTGCTATCAGGCGGTCAAGACACGAAGGAGAACCTCCGCGTTGAATGTGTCCGAGGATACAAACCCTGATCTCCGCGGTGGGTAGTTCCTGTAGAATTTTTTTCTGTACTTCGTCAGCGCCGCCAAAATTCTCACCTTCGGCGACAACAATCAGATTGACGAGTTTTTGCCTTCTTTTTGTTTCCTGCAATCCCTTTAACAGTGCGTCAATATCCGTTTTGCGTTCCGGGATGAGAATGTTTTCCGCACCGGTTGCGATGCCGCTGTGCAAGGCAATATAGCCCGCATCGCGTCCCATTACTTCGATCACGAAAATACGATCATGTGCGTCCATCGTATCCCTGATCTTATCGATAGCCTCTACAGCTGTGTTCACTGCCGTGTCAAATCCGATGGTAAAATCGGTACCATAAATATCTTTATCAATGGTGCCTGCGATTCCGACACAGGGAATATTAAATTCTTCGTTGAATTTCACGGCGCCACGGAATGAACCATCCCCGCCGATGATGACCATCGCATCAATGCCGCGTTTTTTTAGATTCTCAAATCCTTTTTTACGGCCGGCATAGTCAAAAAATTCTTTGCAGCGTGCTGTTTTTAAAATAGTGCCACCACGTTGAATGATATTTGCTACGGAACGGGACTCTAGCTTTACTATATCGTCTTCAATGAGGCCCTGGTAGCCTCGCAGGATGCCATATACTTCCAGTTGATGATAAATGCCTGTTCTGACCACTGCCCGTATCGCCGCATTCATCCCGGGCGCATCTCCACCCGAGGTTAACACACCGATTTTCGTGACTTTTTTTTCAGATTTTTTCAAACGCAATCAGGTTTTGTTTAAGGAAATCTTTACTCTTCCATTTAACAGGCAAAACAATTGTCGATCCTTTAAAAAAAGCTCCACCGGGGTGAAACCTTTCGGACGGGGTTCAAAAATAAAGGTTTTGTTGGAATGTGTTTGAGCTGCATCTTAACGTGCGTTAGTATAAGATCCAATGTATAGGACGGCAAAAGGATTTGAGAAATGGGCAATCTATAGACTTATAAGAAGAATTGCGCAGAATCAAAACTGATTTTTGAATTACTCCAAAAAGATTGGCAAGAATGTTCAGATTCGGTTGTCAAGGAAATCCGTACGGCTATTGCGTTTTATTTAAAAAGCTTCATTAAGCTTCCGAGAAACCAATTTTCATCTGCCCGGATCATCATGTCAAGCGTTTTATCCGCCTGTTTGCCCAGTCGCTTGATTCCGGTTACGGTCTCCACAAATGATTTGATATTCTTGTCTCTTTTGTCGCCCTCTACTTCTTCCAATTGGTCCAGTAATTTCAACATCGGCTCCAACTCTCTTTTCTTTCGTTCCTTTACAATTTGCCTCACCACTTTCCAGATGTCCTTTTCTGCAGCAAAAAATTCTTTGCGCTCGCCCGTCACGATCACTCGATCCACAAGACCCCAATTGATTAGTTCCCTGATATTCATGTTTGTGTTTCCGCGGCTGATGGTGAGATCTTGCATGATGTCATCCTGGGTCATCGGGTCCGCACTCACTAACAAAAGCGCGTGTATCTGCGCCATGGTTCTATTGATTCCCCAATGCGTGCCAAAAGCTCCCCAACTACTGATAAATTGCTGTTTAGCTTCCGTTAGTTTCATGAATCTAACGTACTCTATAATTTTGAATTTTCAAAACTTTTTGAAACATTTATTTCAGAAGGGTTGGCCGTGCGTAGCGTTGATCAATCTTGTTGTGATTGCGGGCACCGGTTTCAAAACGGAAATGAGCATGCCCGAGAGAACCGGGCTGCCAAAAAATTTTTGTATGAATCGTCCTGTCTTTAGCCGGGCAGCAAAGTGTTGTTGCCAGGCTTTTTCGTAGTCTTGTTCCATCTGCCAGCGGGGAACTCTATTCTGAAGGAAAAGATGAATTTGTTCAAAGGCGATCTTGCTTCCGTGCAGAGCCATACTCATGCCATTGCCACAAAGGGGGGTGATCATTCCTGCAGCGTCACCGATCATGAGTATGTGATTGTGCACTTGCGTCTTTTTTGAGAAACTTATGTGGGAAATTGTAACAGGAGATGGGTACAGCATTGAGGCTTCTGAAAAAATTCTTTTCAAATGTGGATTCTCGTGCAATATTTGTTTTTCCATCTGTTGGATCGAATTGCCCGACAGCTCAAGATTCTTAGCCGTAGTCAAATAGCAAAGGCAATATTCTCCATCTTCTATTTGCGAGATTCCGCAGTATCCATTTTTGAAATTATGCAACGCAATAAGGTCCGCAGGCCAATTGATTTTTATGTGGTACTTGACGGCAATGTAATTATTCAGTTTGTTTTGTTTTTGCAGGATAAATTTGCGTTTCCATTTTACATCCAGGTTGCTTCGCTTTCCAAACGCTCCGGCAACGATTCTTGATTGACAGCGCAGCTCGGCGCCCGATTGCAAAGTGAATATCTCATTGTCAAATTTTACTTCTTCAATCTTTGTTGATTCGATTACATTGACGCCATTTTCCCTGGCTATTTGAGCCAACATCGAATCAAGTTTGTACCGGCTGATACCGAATCCTCCCAATGGAAGATCTTTTTCAAGTTCTTTTCCGTTCGGCGCGGTGACAAGCAACCTGTTGATGATCGGCAGGTTCATCTGGCTTAAAGGAACGCCAAGATCTTCCAGGAAATTCCAGCTTTCTAAACTGACATATTCTCCGCAAACTTTGTGAAAAGGATATCGTTCTTTTTCAAATAAAATAGTTTTATAGCCGGCCTTCGCAGACTGAATGCCAAGAGCAAGCCCACCGAGCCCACCGCCGATGATGGCGAGATCGTAAATCCCAAGATGCGCCTTAGGCGGAGGCTTTGCGAAATTCACGGTATGCGAAGCGTCGTTATCCATCTGATTTATGTTGAAAAATCAATAGCCATCGAAATGCCCATTTCCAGCGGAGTTGAGCATTGAGTATTGAACCTGCCTGCCCGGCAGGCAGGCATTGAGCATAAAACATTTCCAATTCGTCCCTCTTAAATCCTCGCAGCACACTTAGCGGCGCATCATTTTTCACCAAATAACTCTTTGAAAAAAATCGGGTCAACGATTTAATGGAATAGTAGGCGAGGGGATGCCGATGGAGATCGTTCACAAAAAATCCTATTCTTGAATTCTCCTTCATCCACGAAAAGATATGCATTACTTCTTCATCATTGAAGTGATGACAAAACAACGAATTGAAAATAATATCCGGTTTTTTGTCGAGCCGCAGTAGTTTGTAATCAGAAGTATAAAATTCAATGCTTTCATTTTCTTGTCTTGATCTTGCAAATTCAATACAGTGCGGGTTGATGTCTACTCCCGACAATTGTACCCTTATATTTCGTCTTCGACAATAATTTTTTATAACCCTTAGATTATCCCCCCCTCCGCAACCAATCTCGAGGATGGAGACCGCGCCATTCCCAGTGTCCAGTTTTTTCATCATCGTTCGAAGGCCGTGCAGTGTAATCTTGTGACCTCCCAATTTAGCATTGATAAAATCCAGTTCTTTCATGTTCTGTTTGATATCCTCAAACGGAATGTCATTCCTGTCCAGCAATTCTTGCTGATATGATCGCTGGGAGAAATTCATGCTCCCGTCCCCTGGAGGGGAGTTCTGAAGATTAGCAATGTCCACCATGCTATTGATCTGGTATTCTTGCTTGTTAGATTACTATTCAGCAAGCTCAATGATGAACAGAAAGTACAAGTGAGTGACACAACGGAAGTTTAATACTATTACAAAAGTTTGCTACAAAAAAATAATCAACCTGAAGCTACGAACGTTTCCATAGTTAATCCCGGACCAAAAGCGGCTCCAAAAATTTTCTCCTTTTTCGGAGTATCCTTTTCCATCATTTTTTTTAGCACAAACAGTATGGTTGCAGAGGACATGTTGCCGCAATCCCGTAATACCGAATAACAATCATCTAATTCTCCATTGATCAAGTCAAGACTTTTGTGAATAGCATCGAGGATTCTTTTACCACCGGGATGAACACACCAGCGGGTAATGCTTTGTTTGCTTACCCCTGCTTTGTCCAGGGCTCGTGTGACCAAAGGGCTAAAATCTTCTTCGAGCAGTTGCGGAATGTATCCACTCAATGTCATCAGGAAGCCGGAAGAAGACAGCTCCCACGCCATATCATTTTTCCCCCGTGTGATTACTTCAGAATGAAAATGATCAAGCCGCAGTCCGTTTTTTGAGTGATCGTCATCCGCGACCAAAACCGCGGCAGCGCCGTCACCAAATAATAGCGAGGAAGTAATATTATCGATGGTTGGTTCTTTTTGAAAGTGTAGCGTGCAAAGCTCCGTACATACGATCATCACCTTTGCATTTTCTTCCGACCTGCAAATAGCATCCGCGATTTTCAAAGCATGAATGGCAGCGTAACAACCCATGAAATTAACGGAGGTGCGGTAAATGTTTTTGGGCAACTCCATCAATTCCAACACCTGAAGGTCAAGCCCCGGAGCGCTCATTCCCGTACAGCTAACGGTTACGAGGTGAGTAATCTCGCTGGCATCGATAATGCCTTTTATGCAATCGCGAATGGCTGCAACAGAGAGAGCTCCAGCGTGTTTGTTGAAGAGCTCCATTCGTCGTTCAAGGGAGGGAAACGGTTCAAGGTTCTCGCTCTGCGGATAGAATTTCCAATCATTTATTTCGAGGCTGTAATCGGAGATCACGGAATATCGGTGATCAATACCGCTATGCTGGTATAGGAATTTCAGCTTTCTATTCTCGCTACTATTCATGGCAAATACCAGTTCCATGAATCTCTGAATGTCCTGTTGCCTGTGCTTATGGCGGGGTAAGGCCGTTCCTATCGAAATAATCTTACTCAACTGATCTCAGAATTAACAATGTTAAAAAGCAAATCGCCGTGCAGGAAGAAGCAAGAATATTCATCCGCAAGCTGTTTCTAAAATTTGCTTCTGCCTCATTCCTCCAGACTTTGTTCATCCAATTCCCAAAAAACAAAAGCATCGGCAGCATACAGCCTAAGAAAATATAAAACGCCTCCAGCCTGTCTTCACTATAAAACGTCATAAACATCAGCAGGGTTGCTGCTACAAAAATGCCGCCACAAAAAAGGAACGTCCCGCGCTTTCCAAGCAGCATGCTGATTGTCAGTATTCCATCTTTGCGGTCATCGTCATGTTGATAAATTTGTGTTAAAGGATAGTATCCTCCGATCAGGCAAGCGGCCGCCAGCATGGGCGTCAGCGGTATATTCAGAGTTTTATTTGTGCTACTGCCGTGATACGAAATCAGGAAAACCAACGCTCCCTGGAATAACACAACAGTCAGGTACCCGACGACCGGATATTTTTTCAAGCGAATACCACGATAACTATAGGCCCTCGATGCAAGAATGTAAAGAAGCACACCAGTCGCAAAATACAAGCTTATGGCGAATGAGGCTGCAATGGCAATGACATCTATCACAATCGTGATAAAGAATAGTTGCTTTGTCGGTTTCATTGGATTTTTCAATCCACCGATCGGGGTTTCGTCCTGGTCCATGTATGAATTGTATCCGTTGCTTGATGGGTACACGAGAATGTGCAATACAAAAAAAATAATCAATGCATTGCGCCAGTTTACTTCGGATAACTGACTCAACGCAAAT
>VBAU01000571.1:1142-3042 GCA_005883855.1 Bacteroidota bacterium | reverse complement strand
CCAGAACAAGATTGAAAAAGTGATCAAGGAGAAATTTACTGCCCTTCAGCAACCTGTTGAGTGGAAATTTGCCGAAGTCGCATGGAATTACCTGCGCAACAAGGCCAGCGATGACACGCGCAGCGTGATTTTCGAAGGTGTACATCCTTTGTATGGTGCGATTGACATTCGAAATTCCTCCCTGGAAAGAAGTCATGCCATCCAAAAGGATCTTAAAGAGCACCTCGTGCTGGTTGACGACGTGCTGGACAAACTCTATGCGCTCATTCCACTGCCTTTACTGGAAGGTTTGAAATTCAAGAATGAAAATATTCGCGAGGGAATTCAGAGCAGCATGACGGCAGAGGACGAAATGAAGATCAATGAATTCCTTCAGCAGGAAGTGGAACCTGTTTTTGATCACCTTCAAAAAAATGATAAGCAGGCCAGCGAGATCATTGACCACTATTTCCGCGTTGTCAATGACGGCAAGAGCAATGTGCATCGCCATCGCCTCGCATATGACGAAAGCGTTGCGCAGATCAATGAAGCTGTTTTGAATTATCTCGACAAAGAAGAGGAAATCATACAGAAATCCTATCCGCATTATTTTGAAAAATACAGGACGGATGGGATTGAATACAATATTTACATCGGCCAGTCGATTTCTCCGCACCAGCCGTTCAATGTGCTTTACTTAAAAAATATACGGTTGTGGCAATTGAAATCATTGGCAGAAGCAGCGAGGGTCACGCATCAATTATTGCCCACACTAAAAGTTCCGCTGCAAACCACGCAGCTCATCCTGATTCACGGCCAATGCATCGCCATCAGTTTTCGAAGAGATGAAAGGAAATTCGATGTCGAGGGTTCCTACAACATTCGCTACGAGATCATAAAAAAGCGCCTCGACAAAGTTCGCGTGAAAGACACAGGCGAACGGTTAACTCAGCCAGGAAAAATAGCGATGGTTTACTCGAATCAAAAGGACGTTAGCGAGTACCAGGAGTACATCGAGTTCCTGAAGAACAAAAATATTCTCAAGCCGGGCGTGGAATTTCTCGAGCTCGAAGAACTCCAGGGAGTAAAGGGTATGAAAGCGATGCGGGTTGAAATAAATCTTGAGTGAAACTTTTTTGACGCCGGACGGGGATAAGCTGGGAGTTGTGAGCTGTAAGCTATGAGCGCCAAAGATTGTACCTTCAAATCAGTTTTTGATTTCGCATTTTTTTCAACTTTCACGTTACACCTTACACGGTAGTATGTCAAACAAATATTCCCGTCGGCGTTTCATCCGCGAGGTATCGATGGGCGCTGTTGCACTATCGCCGGCCATTTCACATTTATCAGCATGCGCGGTGAATAAGCCAAAAAACAAACTAGGAGTTGCGTTAGTGGGGCTCGGCAGTTACAGCTCTTCTGAACTCGCCCCGGCTTTACTAGAAACAAAAGAATGTTATTTGGCAGGGATTGTAACAGGCACCCCAGCCAAAGAAAAAATGTGGAGCGAGAAATACAACATCCCTCAAAAAAATATTTACAACTATCAAAACTTCGACAATATTTCTTCCAACCCTGATATTGACATTGTGTACGTAGTGTTGCCGGTCTCGATGCATAAGGAATACACTATTCGTGCCGCGCAGGCGGGGAAACATGTGATCAGTGAAAAGCCCATGGCCATAAGCAGTGCAGATTGCCAGGAGATGATCGATGCGTGCAAAAAAGCGGGAAAGAAATTATCCATCGGTTATCGTTTGCATTTTGAGCCTTACAACCAGGAGATGATGCGTCTTGGTCAGAAAAAAGTTTATGGAAAGCTTTTGCAAATTGATTGTGGCAATGGCTTTGTTTACGGTGGTGATCCCAATGCGTGGCGTTTGAAAAAGGCGATGGCTGGTGGAGGCGGGTTGATGGACAT
>VBAU01000571.1:0-1124 GCA_005883855.1 Bacteroidota bacterium | reverse complement strand
GGCAAGAGAGGAAAAAACAAAACCGGAACTCTTCAAGGAAGTAGATGAAACAATTTATTTCGATCTCGAATTTCCTTCAGGCTGTATTGCCAAAGGCATTTCCAGCTACAACATGAACACAAATTACCTGAGAGTAAAAGCGGAGAAAGGTGAGTTTGAATTATCGGAAGCCTATCGTTATGGTGGAATGGCAGGCAAGACGCCGAAAGGTCCCATGAATTTTCCGCAAATAAATCAGCAGGCCGCACAGATGGATGACTTTGCAAACTGCATCACTCAAAACAGGAACACGATTGTGCCCGGCGAAATGGGCAAGCAGGACATCAGAATAGTAGAAGCGATCTATCGAAGTATCGCTTCAGGCAAAAGGGAGAGCATCTAAAATATTCAGCGGGAAGAACTCCTCTTCCGCTCGAGCGGTGTCAACAATCGGAGCCGAGGCGAGGTAATTATGCACTTAGCGGCATTGCTACTATTGAGCGTCCGTTGTGTCACTCACTTTTACGTCCTGGAATCCTATTCGACAATTTGGAATCAGTGGCGGATCCGTCAGCAAAAAACTGTCCCTGAACTGTGATTTGATCATCAAGTTGGAAAGTCATTGCTGTAACTTAAGTGAATGTCTGTCGAGCCGCAGAAATTTCTTCAACCCTCTACTGCAAGGATAACTTCGTACAAAGGTGTTGCCATATCCGCGGTCAATAGCCATGTATTGCCGGCCATGAAGGAGCGATTGCGATTGAAAGCATATAGTGAGTCGACGATCCGCACATACCTAAACGAGATGTCGCAGTTGCTGGTGATGCTGAAAGATATTCCCGCTGATGAGTTGCGACCGGAACATTTGAAAGCTTATCTCGTTTTTTGTTTTGAGAAATTAAGGTTGAAAGAAAATACCCTGCATAGTCGGATTAACGCAATGAAGTTCTATTACGAGCAAGTTTTGGGAAGGGCAAACTTCTTTTGGGAAATACCGCGGCCAAAGAAGCCGCAACTTTTACCGAGACTTTTGAATGAAGCCGAATTAGCCCGATTGTTCAATGCTCTTTCCAACAAGAAGCACAAAGCCATCTTGTTTACGGTTTATAGTGCAGGTCTCAGGGTTAGCGAAGTCATCAACCTAA
>VBAU01000293.1:10242-10544 GCA_005883855.1 Bacteroidota bacterium | reverse complement strand
TTAATAGCTGGATCTGCTCGGGCAGTTCTTTAGGATTTTTCCAGGCTGCATTGTTTTCACCAGACCTGTAAATGCCCTGGCCAATATATAAATGACGACCGTAAGTGTGCTTGCTCCACCAATCGAGCAGCTTTTCGTATGGGATCTTGCTGTTACCGATCTCTAAATACAATTGGGGAGCTACGTAATCTATCCATCCCTTCTTCAACCACAGTAAGACATCTGCATACAGGTCATCATAGTTAGTTTGTGAGGCTTTGCTATCGCTGCCATCAGGATCCTGGTCCTTGTTGCGCCAAACA
>VBAU01000293.1:0-10161 GCA_005883855.1 Bacteroidota bacterium | reverse complement strand
AGCCCTGCTCAACATGGCAATGATCGAGTCCACATTGCTTCTTCTCCAATCATCCTTTGACAACGACGTGCCTGATGTTTCGTATGCCGCCTGGTCGGGGAATTCTTTTCCGGGGATTCGATAAGGATAAAAATAGTCGTCCATGTGTATGGCGTCGACATCGTAGCGCTTCACGATATCCGTTATCACATTCACCACGAATTGCTGGGCATCTTTATTGGACGGGTCGAAATATTTTTTGTCTCCATAAGTCAAAAACCACTCGGGATGAGTTTTGGTAATGTGATTCGGCGCAATGGAAGATTTCCCAATTTGAAAATCGGCGCGATAGGGATTGCACCAGGCATGAAACTCCATTCCTCGTTTGTGCGTCTCTTCAATCATGAATTTTAATGGGTCATAATACGGAGAGGGCGCCCTACCCTGCACACCCGTGAGCCATTGGCTCCAGGGCTCATATTTCGAAGGATAAAACGCGTCTGCCGAGGGCCTGACCTGGACGATCATGGCATTCATACCATTGGCTTTGTGCAGCTCAAGCTGCCGAATGAATTCAGCTTTTTGATCTTCTGCGTTGACCATGCCTTTTGCCGGCCAATCAATGTTGTCGACGGTAGCAATCCAAACTCCTCTAAATTCATAATCAACCGGCCTTGACAGGGAAAGATGCATTTGCTGGCCGAACGTACAAATGCTGATGACGATGGAAGAAAACAATAAGGTGGCAGCCTTCATAGAGCACAAAAATATATCAAACTAAAAAATAGTCAAACACTGAACTCATTTTATTAGTGTAGAAAAAAGTTAATTATTAACCGCGGATCTTATCAAGAAGCTTACTGAGGCTCAAAGCTTCTTTTTCGGAGAGGTTGCTTAATATGGCGTCCATCTCGTCTTGCCTGTCATCCAATTTCTCGAGGAGTTTTAGTCCCTTGTCAGTAATAGTGATATCCACGAGGCGCCGGTCTTTTTTGCAGATTACTTTTTTCACCAGGCTTTTTGAAAGTAAACGATCCACGATGCGACTGGTGTCGCTCATTTTGTCGATCATCCGTTCCCTTATCGTGAGTGTAGACAGCGGAGTTGGATGATTTCCCCTTAAGATTCGGAGAATATTGAATTGCTGATGAGTAATCCCGTGGTCGGAAACCAATTGCTTGAGCTGCTCGACTGTCCAGCCATAAGTAAACAGCAAGTTGATCATTGCTTTATGGCGCTCGTTGCGGAATTTGTTCTGGTGAATGTCCTTATCTATTCCCATCCCGGTTCATTGATATGATAAATATAAAAACTTTCGGTCGTTTCATTGATGAGCAAAGTTTTTCACATTGGATAGTTAAGCGATAGCAAGAAATTTATTTGTTTTTGCACCATGAACCTATTGTCTGAATCCGTCAAAAGTTTTTGGGAAGGCCTTTGTTCATTTTACACCTCTATCTATCGTCGAATGAAGCGCTGGTAATGCGCGTTGGCGCTTAGGCTGGATTGTTGAGGCGCAATCTGCACCAATCTAATTGTCCATTTCTGTCCGCGCGCCGGGTACCAGTTTGAACACCGTGAACAGGTGATGAGCTTCATGCAACACGAAGAAATGCAGCCAGTGAATTATATTCATAGCGCCAAACGAAGGATGAACACCTGGGCGCTTTAACTGGTCGTCGTCAAGGGAGAGAGTTTTGTCAATCAGTTCTCTTCTTGTCGTTATAAGGTCCTGCATGATCTCTCTTGTTGTCTTTGTGCAGTTGTCGTGAAATAAAGGATCCATCTCCGCTACATAACGCTGGAACTGCGGCTGATCTTCATCCAGTATGTGCTGGACACGCTCCATAAATGCGTGTTCGTAGGTGGCGAGATGAACTATGTTCTCAAATATTGACCATTTGCCAAGTATGACCTGGCGACGGATTTGTTGGTCAGATAACCCCTCAATGATATCCATTAGAGATTTATGCTGGTATTCCAGTCTTGTCGTGATCGATGTGGGTATAGGCATGCCAAGATAGTTTAGCAACTCATCACTCGTGTGTAGTTTTCATTTGGGACAGTATGAAGCCCAATCGATAAGTTATTCGTCGAAGTTGCCCATTTTATTTCCGCACGATATCAATAAGTGACACTATCAGTTTTCCCAGACGCTGATACCTTCGCTACAATTCGAACAAATATCAATATTCTTTCGACCATGGAGGATTTTTGCCCGGAATTCTCTGTACTCGCCATTCTTCCAGATCTCTTTAAATGATCTTGTCTTAAGATCGCCCAGTTTATGTTGCGCGTCCTTATCGAAGCAACAAGGGGCCACCAATCCATCCCAGGTGATTACGGGGTCATGCCATAACCGCCAGCAATGATTTGCCAGCGTTCCTTTAAATGCGTGCGATCCGTCGTTCGTTATTTTATACCTGCTGTACTTGTCGATCGTGGGAATAAGTTGGTTGGGATCATTTTGGTAATCGTATATCTGCGCTGTCTTAAACCAAACATCATCCACACCTATTTGCTTTGCTAAAACTTTTACGTCCTCAATTTGATGTTCATTAGGGTTTACTACCAAAAATTGGAAAATGATAAAAGGCGTTTTGCTTTTTAACGCTCTTTTCCATTTCACAACATTTTTTGTGCCCTCAATCACCTTCTCCAGTCTTCCACCTACCCGATTCAATGGAGATGATAAGTCTGTCCAGGCCACTTTCGATGGTGCGTTTTGCATTTTCTTCGTTTAAGTAGTGAGCATTTGTTGAAGTAGCTGTATAAATTTTTTTGGAAGACGCGTATTTCACCATATCCAGAAAGTCAGGATTTAAATAAGGCTCACCCTGGAAATAGAAGACCAGGTACATAAGTTCCCTCGAAAGTTGGTCAATTGTTTCGGAAAAAAAATCTCTTTTAAGCATGCCGGTTGGGCGTGTAAATGCCCTTAATCCACTTGGACACTCTGGACACCGAAGATTACAGGAGGTGGTGGGCTCAAACGAAATAGAGATTGGATAACCCCACTGCACCGGTTTTTTTGTCCACTTGCTCACGTAATAACTGGCCAGCACTTTTGACGCGTTCCAAAACCGCGGGAATGTAAGCTTAGAGAACAAATTAACCGTATCGCTCCAATTAAACTGCGACATATAATAGTAAAGATAATCAGAAGGCATGATTAACTTTATTGGGAAATGCAAGCCACGGCCTCCTATAAAATTTTCTTTATTGGCGACTCCGCTGCAACCATTGATTTTGGAAACATTATTAACGAAGAGATAAATAAAAAAGCAATTTCACTTTTCAACTATTTGTCGCAACATCCTTTGGAGGGCACAATTGAAGCGATACCCGCGTATAGCTCGGTTACCATTTATATGAATGTTCCCCTGTTGAGAAAGAAGATTTCCCCGGAAAAGAAAGTTTACGAATGGATAACAAAGGAATTGCATAAGATCATGCTGCAGGATTTGGAAGATACACAGCCTGAAAAGAATGTTGTTCGAATTCCCGTGTGTTATGAAGATCAGTTCGCCACCGACATTCACTGGCTCGCAGAGCAAAAAAATATTTCTCACCAAGACATTATCCGGATTCACACTTCCCGGCAATATCGCGTTTATATGTTAGGCTTTCTGCCCGGGTTCGCTTATATGGCAGAGGTGGACGACCAGGTTGCAGTGCCACGAAAGGCACAGCCGCAATGGATACTGGCCGGAAGCGTAGGTATTGCAGGAAAACAGACCGGAATATACCCGTTGAATTCTCCTGGGGGTTGGCAGATTATCGGAAGAACTCCGCTAAAGATGTTTGATAAAGATGAAACAGAACCATGCCTGCTGAAAGCCGGGGAGTATGTACAGTTTTATCCAATAACAAAAGATGAGTTTGAAGATCATCAAAGCAGGAGTATTTGATACGATCCAGGACCTGGGTCGTTATGGATTGCAGTATTTGGGTATAAACCCTGGTGGTGCAATGGATCGTTTTGCAGCACAGGCAGTCAATATGCTTGTTGGAAATAATACCGCTGAGCCGGTGATCGAGCTGCATTTCCCATCGTCCATATTTTTATTCGAACAGGAAGTAATGATCGCGATCGGGGGCGCAGATTTTTCGCCCACAATAAATGGCGAGGAGATACCCCTTTGGCGACCGATTATCACTTCAAAGAATAGCTTACTTCAATTTCAAAAGTGGAAGCAAGGCGCACGATGTTATCTTGCGATAAAGGAAAAATTAGATGTTGACAAATGGTTCAACAGTTATAGCACAAACGTAAAAGCCGCCGCAGGCGGGCTAAACGGCAGAGCGCTAGCTAGGGCTGATGTGATTTCCTTTAAAGAAAAGCACACCTATACGGCTTTATTAAATAATGGTGATACTCTAATACTTCCATGGAAGGCAGACATTCTGTGGAGTGAGACAGCGGTCGATCGCATTGCTGTTATCGCGGGCAATGAATGGGATTGGCTCATGGAAGAATCAAAGAGCAGATTTTTGACCGCATCCTTTACAGTTGACTCCCTCGCTGACAGAATGGGATATCGCCTCCAGGGTAGGTTGCGGGCAAAAGGAAATGGTGAGTTGGTATCTTCGGCAGTCAGTTTTGGAACGATCCAGCTTTTACCAAACGGAGAGATGATCATTTTAATGGCTGACCACCAAACGACCGGAGGCTATCCAAGAATAGCGCACGTTGCCTCAGCGCATTTGCCCATGCTTGCCCAAAAACAACCAGGCGATAAAATTTATTTTCGGCTTACGGACCAACAGAATGCAGAAAATCTATTGTTACTGCAGCAACAACATTTGTTGCAACTACAAAATGCATGTACATTCAAACTAGAAGAATTTTTTCACACCGCGCATGCTTACAATTGACCTCAATTGCGATATGGGGGAAGGAATTGGCCACGACGATGCCATCATGCCGTTCATTAGCTCCGCTAACATTGCCTGCGGATATCATGCGGGTGATGAAGATACCATGAGAAAAACGGTTGAATCAGCGATTAAGAATAACGTGGCGATCGGCGCACATCCTTCTTTCTTTGATAAAAAGAATTTTGGCAGGACCGACATGAATTTGCCTGGCGATAAGATTTATGACCTCGTATTGTTGCAGCTAAGAACTATCGACAAGATCATTAAAGACACGGAAGCAAAACTGCATCATGTGAAGCCACATGGCGCTTTGTATAATATGTCTGCTAAAAACTCACGCATCGCACAGGCCATTGCACAAGCGGTCAAAGATTTTGACGAGGATCTTATTTTATTCGGACTAAGTGGTAGTGTTTCAACTTCCGTTGCACATGAACTAGGGTTGAAAACGGCCAGCGAAGTTTTCGCCGATAGAACGTACCAGGATGATGGAAGCCTGACCCCGCGGTCTCAAGCTGGGGCTTTGGTTGAAGACGAAGAAAACCTACTGCAACAGCTACTTCAAATGATTAAAGTAAAAACAGTAACAACGGTTACGGGTAAGCGAATCCCTATCGTTGCGGATACCGTTTGCATTCATGGTGACGGCAAACACGCTTTTCAATTTGCCAAGACAATAAATCAACACTTGAGCTTGAATGGAATCGAAATAAAAAGTTTATTTTGAATACCAGGTCGAGGTCATCGCATAGACAAAATCTGCTTATTTGAAACGGCCCAAAACCCCTTCTCCTTCTGCCGCAGGCAGAAGTGCCATATTAGGTGCTGCTTTCCTGATGGCCACTTCGGCAATTGGGCCGGGGTTTCTGACTCAAACGTCTGCCTTCACCCAGGAACTTTTTACCAGCTTCGGATTTGTCATTCTCATTTCAATCCTGCTTGATCTTGGTGCGCAATTGAACGTCTGGCGAATTGTAACCATGAGTGAAACCCCGGCGCAGGATCTTTCGAACAAATTGTTACCCGGTCTTGGCTTTTTTCTCGCCGCATTGATCGCATTCGGCGGTTTGATATTCAACATCGGAAACATCGCCGGCTGCGGACTGGGGATAAATGTACTGACGGGTCTTTCTCCCGAAGTGGGTGCTGTGATCAGTTGCATCATTGCCCTGGGCATTTTCTGGTACAAAGAGGCTGGCAAAGCCATGGACGTCGTTGTAAAATTTCTTGGAATACTGATGATAGGATTAACTGCTTACGTAGCGATTACATCGGGCCCCCCGGTCGGAGCCGCGCTGTACAGAACTATCTGGCCTGCAAAAATTGATGTAATGAAAATCGTGACTCTTGTTGGGGGCACCGTGGGCGGATATATTTCTTTTGCAGGCGCACATCGACTCCTCGATGCCGGCATAAAGGGAAAAGAAAATTTGCGCCAGGTTACCAAAAGCTCTGTCAGCGGTATTGTGATTACTTCCATCATGAGGTACCTTCTGTTCCTGGCGGCGCTTGGAGTAGTTGCACATGGAATGCCACTTTTGCCCGCCAACCCAGCGGCCACCGTGTTTCTAGCCGCCGCAGGGCAAATCGGCTATAAATTTTTTGGAGTGGTGTTATGGTGTGCCGCCATCACATCCGTCATAGGTGCATCGTTTACTACTATTTCTTTTTGGAAGACACTGGTGCCTGCCATTAATAGGAATGAAAAGATCTTCATCAGCATTTTTATTGTTTTGAGTACAATCATTTTTGCAAGAATTGGACAACCCGTTCGACTATTGATACTTGCCGGCGCTGTAAATGGAATTATATTACCTCTTGCTCTTTCCATCATGTTGATTGCTTCACATCGCTCAGTTCTTATGCATCAATATAGACATTCCATAGTGCTTCAAATTATCGGTTGGATGGTTGTTGCTGCCATGAGCTGGATGGGGTGGATAACGCTTCACCAAAATCTTTCCAAATTCTTTTGACCACCGAAAGATTTTAGTTCTATCTCAGGAACAAGATTGACATGTGTTTTTTCTCGGTTTGTTTCCGCGTTTTCATCATCTACTCATTCTTCTTTTATCGTTAGATTGAGATTCAAACAACAAAAAATAAAACCAATATAATTAGTTTTTATTGCTAAAATGATTAGCTTTGTCCGGACGGACTTTTTGGACAGTGTTAATTACTTTTTTACTGTGGCTTAATGTAAAACTTAACTTTGGATTATGGCAAAAACAGAAAAAACAACCGACGTGACAAACATTAATAGCGAGAAATTGAAAGCACTGAAGCTTACCATCGACAAAATTGATAAAGACTACGGTAAAGGAACGGTAATGATGATGAATGAAAAGGTAGATATACAACAGGAGGTCGTATCTACTGGCTCCATCGGTCTTGACGTTGCATTGGGAATTGGGGGCCTCCCGCGCGGAAGAGTTGTTGAGGTATACGGTCCGGAATCATCAGGTAAAACAACAATTGCGACTCATGTTATTGCTGAAGCGCAAAAGAAAGGCGGCATGTGCGCTATTATTGATGCCGAACATGCCTTCGATAGTGCCTACGCTCAAAAACTTGGAGTGGATGTAGATAATCTTTTGATATCGCAACCAGATTATGGCGAGCAAGCGCTTGAAATCGCCGATCGCCTGATACTATCCGGCGCTCTCGACGTTGTGGTAATCGATTCTGTTGCTGCACTCGTACCAAAAAGTGAGTTGGAAGGAGAAATGGGTGATAGCAAGATGGGATTACAAGCCAGGCTTATGAGCCAGGCGTTGCGCAAGTTAACCGCCACGATTTCTAAGACAAATACCATTTGCCTTTTTATCAATCAATTGCGTGAAAAGATCGGTGTCATGTTTGGCAACCCGGAAACCACAACTGGCGGAAATGCATTGAAGTTTTACGCATCTGTGCGATTGGATATTCGTCGTATGGCGCAAATAAAAGACGGCGAAGAAGCAATTGGTAATCGCGTTAAAGTAAAAGTGGTGAAGAATAAAGTCGCCCCTCCGTTCCGCAGTGCAGAATTTGACATTATTTTTGGTGAAGGGATTTCCAAGACTGGCGAGATCATTGATATGGGAGTCGAACTGAACATCATACAGAAGAGCGGCAGTTGGTTCAGCTATAACAATGACAAACTGGGCCAGGGCCGTGACGCCGTAAAACAATTACTCATCGACAATCCCGAGCTGGCAAATGAAATTGAGAACAAGATCAGGGAGAAAATAAAGGAGATGCAGGCCAGTTAACCAATCTGGTTCTTGTCAAAAAAAGAAAAGGCGCCGTTGACTCAACGGCGCTTTTGTTATGAGTACGATTTCTTAGAAGGCCTTCTTGTCCGCTGGTTTGCCGTCAGCATCTAATTCAACGATCGGGTAACCGAGTTTCTGCAAGCCTGGCAGAATTTTGGCTTTGTCTCCTACCAAAAGCATATTTAATTTACCAGCATCCACATATTTTTTTGCAAGGGCGTCAATATCCTGCTTGCTCATGCCATTTAAGATCTTCGATTGCATCTCTGTATAATTCGCCGGCAAGTTATATTCAAGAATGTTGCGAATGAATCCTGCCTTTTGAAAACCTGTTTCATATCGCAGTGCGTCGCGCTGACCAATAGCGCTTTTCATAAATGCAAGTTCATCATTTGTGATACCGCTTTCTGAATAATTCTTTAATTCCTTTACTACCTCAACAAGAGCACTGTCGGTCGCGTCAGCCTTTATACCGGAGCTGAATTCAAAATCGCCGCTATACTCATCGCCATCAAATGTGGAGCGTGCGCCGTAAGTCCATCCCTTATCCTCGCGCAAATTCAAGTTCAGGCGGCTGTTGAAAGAACCACCGAGGGCATAGTTCATCAATCCCGCCTTGTAAAACTCTCCCGTAGCGTCATATTTCAAATCGGTGTTGTAACCGACTCTGAATTCAGTTTGCGCGGCCTTCGGAACATCCACCAAATAGATCTTTGACTTCTCAGTCGGAAGCGGAGTGGCTGAAACCTTTGGTAACTCTATTTTTTTATTGGGCAGTTTATTGAGGAAGGCCAGCTTTGGCAAGATCTCGGTTTGCTTTACATCTCCAACTATCACAACCTTCATGCCGTCCGTAGTCATGTCATTATCGTAATAGTTCTGGATGTCCTGTAAACTTATGTTCTTCACGGTTTCCTCTGTTCCGGTCTCACTCATGCCCAAAATATTGTTGGGCCCATAATTTATTTTGGCGATAACATCGTTGGCCACAGTAGCGGGCTGCGATTTCATCACTTTGAAGCTTTCGAAAGCATCTTCAGTAAACTTTGGATTTGACATCCGTTCATCGACAAGAGCCAGCGTTTTATCAAGATTCTTCTTTAGGCATTGAACATTAAACGTGACTTCGTCTGTTGAGCTGCTGATGTTTATCGAACTGCCGAGCTTTTGCAATTCAACAGCCATTTGCTCAGCAGTGTAGTTCTTTGTGTCTTCGTTCATCATCGTAGCAAAGAAATTTGCAAGGCCAATTTTGGATACATCATTTGCCTGCAACAAATGACCACCAGGAACAGTGATGGATAACGTGACCACAGGCAGCTCGGTGCTTTCCGTGCCGATCACTTTAATGCCATTTGGAAGGTCTTTCCTCCAGAAGGCGGGCACTTTGACTAAAGGATTGGGCCCGTTGCCGGGAATCTTGCTTCTGTCAAAAACATCTTTTGCTTTCATGTATTTCAAACCACCGTAACCATAGTCGGGAGGAGTGTAATGAGTGGAGTCAGGTTTATAGTTATCCTTACCAGCCACCATTTTTTCGTCCATGCTTTTTGTCAATACGCTTAAAAACACGCCGTGGTTGTTCTTTATGTACTTGTTGTACGCATTCATCACGTCGTCTTTGGTGAGTGAAGAGTACATCTTCAACAAGTCAGCGATTTTATTAGGATTGCCGGTGAATGTTTGGAAAGCTGCCAACTGGGAAACTTTGCCAGCAACACTTTGAAGTCCGTTGATCTGCTGAGCTTCCATGCTTCCTTTGAATTTTGTAATATCATCGTCAGTAACACCTCTTTTTTCAAAAGAATCCAATGACGCCCGGAACAACGTATCCATCTGTGAAAGCGATCTCCCTGGCATCGGAACTAATTGAAAGAAGAATTCGCCCGCCAGTTCAGATAACTGGCTGTTGGCGTTGGCTTGCAAGGCGAGTTGTTTTTTTACTAATTGCTGGTACAGTACGGAATTCTTTCCCTGGCCGAGCACCTGAGCCAGGCACTGCAAAGCCGCCATGTCCTTATGGTAATTGGGAACACTTGGGTAA
>VBAU01000292.1 GCA_005883855.1 Bacteroidota bacterium | reverse complement strand
TCCGCCATCGCTGAAAATTGATCGCGTATATTTTCCATTTTCTTCGCCCCTTGTGCTGTCCAGTCGCGTGGTACTTGTGCGGACAAAACATAGTCACGGTTATACCCGAGATCACGACTCAGGAACAAGTTGATTTGCTTTGAAATGATAGTGGCGCCTACAAAAGCAATTGTTGCAGTCACAAATTGAAACGTGATCAAAGATTTACGTAACAGCACATTTTCCTTTACTGAGGAAAGCTTTCCCTTAAGCGATTCTACAGACTTTAAAGATGATAAAACAAAGGCAGGGTAAACACCGGCAATAAAACCAATCACGACAATAAACAAGAAAGGAAGTAATGTAAAGTAAATTGGAAACTCAATGAGTGACGGAAGTTGTGTTCCAAAAATCCCTGTAAATACGCTCTTTGTCCCAGCATAGATTACAAAAGCAAAGACCGTTGCAAGAAATACAATGATGATGGATTCGGTTAAAAACTGCATGATCAATTGTCCCTTCAACCCGCCCAATACTTTTCTTACGCCGATCTCTCGCATTCTTGCAGCCGAACGACTAACTGACATGTTGATGAAATTGATGATCGCCATCGTCAAAATGAATAAAGCAATGGCGCATAAGGCGTAACTCATTTTTTGAACCAGCCTGTTGTTCGCAAACAAATAAAACTTGTGTAACGGAACAAGATAGGATGTAAGATCACTGGCAACCTGTGGCGACGCATTTTGTCTTACTAAATAGGCAATTGGCTTTTCAAGATCTTTCGGCGTTACCCCTTTTTGCAGTTCAACATAATTTACAATAAAGGGATTTTGCCAGTTCATATTTCTTCCAAAAAACTCCAGATTATCTGTTGGTGCGTAAAAATCACCCGGATAATTATCGATAAGTGTAGTAACGGAATTCTTTGTTATTGGCTTTAATACCCCAGTGATAAGAAAATCATGCTTTGAACCTAAAAAACTTTCAATGGAAATGGTTTGCCCGACCACATTTGTTGTACCAAAATATTTTAGAGCCTTGTCCTTTGTAATTATAACTGTGAATGGATGTTTTAGTGCGGTTTTTGCATCGCCGTGCAGCAACGAAAATCCATACATATTTAAAAGAGTGCTATCACCTACCTGCAGGTTCTCACGAAAGCTTTTGTCGCCTTTCGAAACATTGGAGGTAATGCCATCATATCTGTAATAATTAGCAACCAGGTTTGGATAATTATCCTTTAGTGCTTTTGCCAAAGGCCCCAATGTTGCTATGTCAAAACCCTGGTTCGGATCTTTCCATTTGCTTTGAATGATATATTGTCGATCTGAATTCTTTAAATTCTTATTTACCTCTAATTGTATCCACACATAGGCGGCAATCAGCAATGTAAAAGCAATACCAATAGATAAACCAAAAATATTTATCGTAGAATAAATGCGGCTCTTAATGATATTCCGCCATGCTATCTTAAAATAATTTTTTATCATAACTCCTTCTTCTCTTTTACAGAGGAAAGATCAAGGAAATTTCAGTTTCTTATTCACCATTCACCATTCACCATTGACCATTCACTATTCTACTCCGTTCTCAAACTCTTCACTGGGCTTGCCGTTGCTGACCTGATTGTTTGAATACTCAACGTGAGTAATGCAACTAAAACCATGGCTATTCCGCTCAATCCAAATATCCACCAACTTATTTTTGTTCGGTAGGCAAAATCCTCCAACCATTTGTGCATCGCCCACCAGGCAACAGGTGCTGCGATGACAAAAGCTACCAGGACCAATTGAATAAAATCTTTTGACAAAAGCGACACAATTTGCGGAACCGATGCTCCCAACACTTTGCGCACTCCAATTTCTTTTGTGCGTTGTGTCGTAGTATAAATCACAAGGCCAAGCAATCCTAAACAACTAATAAAAATAGCCAGGCCCGTGCTCCAGTTTAAGAAGTTGGCCGTGTCCTGTTCTTTCTTGTAAAATTTAGCGATACTCTCATCAAAGAATTCATAGCTGAAATCTTCTTCAGGATAAACTTCCTTCCAGGCATTTCCAATGGCAGCAATTGTCTTTTTCCATTTATCCGTATTTGTTTCATTCGGTGGCAATGCAATATGAAAGGTGTAATGATTTTTTGCCTCGCTCGAAAAAGTCAGGGGTTGGATAGCAGTATGTAATGATTTGGTATGAATGTCTGCGAAGACTCCAACAATAGGAACCTTGAAACTGCCATGGTCAAGCATATGGCCGATGATGTCAGCAGGGTTTTGATAACCCAGGAGCCTTGCGTAGTTCTCGTTGATCACGTACTCTTTCACTGTGTCACTTTGCTGCAGTTTTCTACCGGCAAGCAATTTTATGTTGTAAAGATCAAAGTAATTCGTGTCCGCAAGCTTCACCTCCACCGACGTTTCGATTTGTTTTCCATTCTTATTGGTCGCTTTCATCGTGGTTATGTTCACGCCGCTGTGTGCGGGAGGTAATCCGCTAAGGCTCATTTTTTGTATGCCCCCCGGGATCGATCTTAATTTCTGTTGCAACACAAATTGCTTATTGTCGGGGTGCTGGTAATTGAATGGTGTGCTAAAATAAATGATGGCATCTTTTCTGAAGCCCATGTCCCTGTTCAGCGAATAGCGGATCTGTTTGCCCACGACGACTGTGGCGATAATAAAGAATTGGGCAATGACAAACTGCGATACTGTGAGCGTTTTCCTAATCCACACTTTTCTGCTCTGAGCTGCATTGGCGTAAGCTAAATTCTTTAACACAAGTACCGGTTGGTACCCTGATAGCACCAGCGCAGGATAAAATCCCGATAATATGCTCACCACGATAATCAATGAAATAATAAATCCCACAACGCCGGGTTCATTCAACAGATCGAAGTGCAACCCGGGAGGAATATAGGAAGCAAATACTTTCAGTAGCCATGGAGTTAATATGATCGACACGATGGCCGCGAGAGAAGTCATTGCTATTGTTTCAAACAGAAACTGGGCAACGAGTTGTTGCTTTGAACTTCCCATTGTTTTGCGAATTCCAATCTCCTTGGCCCTCTGAGATGCTTGCGCAGTTGTAAGGTTTATAAAGTTGATGCATCCCAATATCAAAAGAAATGTAGCCACAGCCAGTAATCCATACAATGTTGGCTTGTGCGCCTGGCGGTGACCAAATGCGTCGAAGTCCGAATTAAAATGAATTCCATTAAGTGGTTGGAGGAAATGTTCTGTAGACAGATAGGCATTCTTTTCGTTTTTCTTTCTGACAATTGCGAGTTGTTTATTTACTCGAGCGGTGTCGATATTCTTTGCGAGTTTCACAAAGAATTGTGACGATGAACTCACGCTTCCCCATTCACCATAGCCGTTTTCTCTTTTCAATTGTTCACTGATGGTAGGCAGAGAAATGAATTCTTTGAAAGTAAAATCGGTGATTTGATTCACATCCTTCACAATTCCCGTCACGGTTGCTGGGATGGAATCATCGTAAACGATAGTTTTCCCGATGGCATTGCTTATGTCCACAAAAGGAAAATAAGACCTCGCACGGCTTTCGGCTAACACAACTTTATTGGGACCAATCAACGAATTATCGGGTGAGCCTACAAGCCATTGATAATCGAAAAAGCGGAAATAGTATTCATCGGCATAAATAATGTCATCATGCTTTTTGAATTCCTTTTTGTTCTCATTTTCCAGAATTGTTATTTTCATAGAATTCGCCTGCCAAAAAACTGTGGACTTTTCAATTCCTGGTATTTCGCTTCGGACTGCCGGGGGCAAAGGACCGGGGACCCCAGCATTTTTGAAATCCTGGTCGGGGAAATGCATATTCGTCACCACCCTGTAGATACGACCCCGGTCTTGCTGAAACTTTTCATAGCTAAACTCATAATGAACGATCAGGTAGATCACTAATGCTGCACTGATGCCAATGGCCAGCCCGGCAATATTGATAATTGAGAAAACTTTTTTTCTCCAAAAATTCCTGAAAGCAACGGTCAGATAGTTCTTAAACATATGTTCCGCTTGAAGAATTCCCTGGGCCTTACAGATTTACCCAACCCTATGCCAGCCTGAAACTATCTGGCTTACAATGGCTAAAGTACGAAGGTCTTCCTAAAAGTGTACGATAATGAACAATCACTGTGCATATTCGTACAGTGGTTTGCCAGTTATTCTGTGCGCAGATTATTGACCGGATTTGCCAACGCTGCCTTGAGAGCCTGGGCACTGACGGTGAGAATGGCAATTAACATCGCTGCTACCCCGGCGGTCAAAAATATTTTCCAGTCAATGCTAATTCGATACGCGAAATCCTCGAGCCACTTATTCATGAAGTACCAGCCCAGGGGGAAAGCGATTAACATGGCAATAAAGACAAGCTTCATGAAATCCTTTGAGAGCATATTGATAATATTACTGACCGACGCACCCAGCACTTTACGAATGCCAATCTCTTTGGTGCGTTGCTCCGCCGCATAAGTCACCAATCCAAACAATCCAAGGCATGCAATCAAAATAGCCAACGCAGAAAAGCTGACCGCTATTCTACCAACTCGTTGCTCGTTCAGGTAAATGTTGTTGAAATCTTCATCCATGAAAGAATAATTAAACGGCTGATTCGGTGCAAGGGTTCTCCACTTAGTTTCGACAGCTGATATCAACGAGGCTATGTCAGCTGATTTGAATCGCACAGCCATCTTTCCTCTTTCTTCGCCATAAAAGAGAGCCATTGGGGATACCTGCTCTCTTAACGAGTTAAAGTTAAAATCTTTTACGACTCCGATCACGTGATACATTTTTGTCTCCCTGTTTTGAATGTTTATCAGGTAATAAAGGGTTTTGTTTACAGGATCATCGAACGGCAATAGCTTCGCTGCAGCTTCATTGATGATGATGGCCGACGAATCTGTTTTCATTTCGGCAGAGAAATTTCTTCCTTTTACCATTTGCATTTTCAATGTTGGAATGTAATTCTCATCAACATACCAGTTTTGCATGGCCACCGCTCTTTTCTGATCAAGTGCGGCGTCTGGAAATAGCGGACTGTCATTGCGAGAATCGGCAGTGGGTAAATAGCCGGTCATGGTCGCTGATTCGACACCGCGGATATTCAATAATTCATTTCGAAATGTTTTTGCCTGGTTGCCGAGCGGATAACAATTTTGAATGACGAGCACATGCTCGCGATCAAATCCTAGTTTCCTGCTTCGAATAAAAATGAGCTGGCTGTAAATCACAACTGTTCCAACGATCAGGAAAATTGAAATAGCAAATTGGAACACCACAAGGCTGTTCCGCAACCAGCTTCTCTTGAAACCACCGGCCAGCTTGCCTTTCAGCACCGTCACCGGTTGAAAGGCCGAAAGGTAGAACGCCGGATAGCTTCCAGCCAGTAAACCGACAAATAACATTAATAGAATCAAAGCGGGCAACAGCCAAAGTCTGGATAGCAGGCCGAGCTCAATTTGCTTTCCCGATAACTGGTTGAAGTAGGGAAGGAGCAATTCTGCAATTCCAACAGCAAGGGCCATTGAGATAAAGCTGATCAGCATTGATTCCATAAGGAACTGCCGGATCAGGTTTGCTCGATCGGAACCCAACACTTTCCGCACGCCTACTTCTTTTGCCCTATTGGACGACCTGGCAGTAGCAAGGTTCATGAAGTTCACGCAGGCGATCAGTAAAATGAATGCAGCGATTGCAGAAAAAATGTAAACGTATTGCATGCTTCCGTTGGCACCAAGTTCGCCGGTCTTTGAAGAATGTAGGTGAATTTGCGTGACTGGCATAAGGCCGTAGAATACATGCGTACCGGTTTTTTTAAATTCCTCCGCCGTCGCGTGGAACACCTGCTCCGCCTGGGGAAAGACATATTTTTTGATGATTATATCAAGTTGTCTTTCCAACTTTTTCGGATCGGCGCCGGCTTTTAATACAACGTAAGTATTGAAATTGTTACTGAGCCAATTTCCCTCGCGGCTTTCTTCGTTGTGAAGTGGCAGAAAGAAATCAAAATTGAAATGTGATTGCACCGGCATATTCTTGATCACAGCGGATACTTTGTAGTTTGTAGTATCGCTCACCACCAGCGTTTTTCCTACGGCGTCGGCCGTATTGAAATATTTTTTGGCCATTCTTTCTGTGATCACTATTGAAGAAGGATCAGTTAGCGACGTTCGCGGATCGCCCGAAATGATTGACAGCGTGAAGACGTCAAACAATGTCGAGTCCACGTAGATCACTTTATCTTCCTGAACATTTTGATTTTCTTTTTTCACGAGCAGCCCGCCGTAGTTCCTGAAACGTACGTATTGCTCTACCTGCGGAAAATCCTTCTTCAATGTTGGTCCAAGCGGATCGGGCGCCACAGCCAACACCCAATGCGTGCCACCGAAGTTGATGTCGGCATCGATGCGGTAGATACGATCAGCCTTTTTATTGAATCGATCGTAGCTCAGTTCATCTATGACGTAAATGAGAATGAGCAGGCACGTGGCA
>VBAU01000291.1 GCA_005883855.1 Bacteroidota bacterium | reverse complement strand
GATTTGAAGAAAAATATGTCAAGGAGTCTTCGAAAACCTATCCCGTAGCCATCAATGGTAAAACGAGGACTGAATTAACTATTGCCCTTGATGCGACTCAGCAACAAGTGGAAGAGTTAGTTTTAGCTAATGACGTTGTTAAGAAATGGATGGAAGGAAAACCGCATAAAAAAGTGATATACGTGAAGAATAAGATGGTTAACGTGGTAGTGTGAGGAAAGCTCAGCTGTGAGCTTCGGGCTGTGAGTTGGCTCAGACCTCATAGCTAATGGCTCGCAGCTTTTGTGAGCTTAATCATCGCACTGCTATTTTCTGTACTTGCCAATTGTGCATCGTATCGTTTATCCCCAACTAAGGCAACCATATAAGATGTATTAGGTGGAATAGCACCAAGATTTTCGGCTACCATGATCAGCTCATTGCTTTCCTGCATATCATTTACGGACAATTTGACAACATAAGGTTTATCGGTGAGGCGAACATGCTCGAATATCATTTTGCCGTTTAGAAAAAGTGAAATCGAGTCGCCATCAATCTCTGCGTTGTCGTAAAACTGCAACTCAATTGAATCTCCACTAAGAGGAATTTGTTTTTGAAAAACTTTTTCGCGGCTTGCAAACTTCTGTTCTATAGTTGGGGCGGCAATTTTTGTTTCCATTTTCGTTTCCTGCCTGGTGACAGGGACACCTACAATTTCTGATTTGACATCCGGCGAATCTTTGCGAACCGGTTCTTGGTTTAGGACAACTGGAGGGGGAGCAGTCTTTATTTTCTCTGCAGCAATTGTGTCTGGTTTGGTATCGGTAGGTTGCTGTGCAATCAACCCGACGCTGTCAATGATATCCGGCTCGTTCGCGCCCAGGGTGTAGTTTTTAATAATAAAATCCCACTCGTCTTTAAATATTACTGTTTCTGTTTTGTCAAGATGAACATCACCCTGTGGCCTGGTTTGGTTATCGGCTGCGTACATCTTTCCGTCAAGCATCATCACGCCGGGCCCAGGACAATTAAAATCTGCCTTCGATTCTCCACGTTTCTTACGCGAGAAAAGATTTAATCCTTTGGTTTTGTCTTCAATCAATTCATCATCCCACCATACCACGCTATTATCGGTTTCATCAACGTATCCTTTAATGATATACCTGCGGTAACGTGATGCAGACTCATAATAGTATGACGTACCGGTGATACTATCACCTGTCAGGATCATCTTGACTTCAACTTTCTGATTGTCGATTTTCCCATGCCACACGCCTGTGATCATTTGGGCTTTTATATTCGAAAAGCTAAGGGAGAAAAGAATCACGAGGAACGGCGTGAACAAACGGGTGTTCTTCAAATGATAGGTTTTTAGCATGTAGTAAGTTATTTTCTTTAACGGAAACCCAATAATTATATTTCGGCTTTATAGCTTATTAGAAATATTTTACCAATTTTTTCTTCGGAAATTTGCGATATGGCCATAGCAAATTCTGAACTAATACGTGCACTTCGCGAAACAGCATGGAGATTAGAAAACGGCGCTGATTACGCATGGGGCTATCATGGCGCCTGCAATTGCGGCAATCTTTTGCAGGTAATAACGCGATTAAGCAAGGTAGAAATTACTCGATTCGCGCAAACAAGCGTTGGTGAATGGACCGAGCTGGCAGAGGACTATTGTGGAGCTACAAATACGCCCGTTGATATGCTTATCTCAGAGTTACAAAAGCTGGGCCTTACGGCCACTGATATTCACAATCTTGAGTACTTACAGGATAAATCGGTGCTCGAGAAATTGGCCGGCGGTTTTCGATGGTTAAGAAGAAACGTAAGAGAGGATGTGGTCATCTATTTCAAAACCTTTGCTGATGTTCTTGAAGCAAGAATATCAAATGGGTCGAATTCAACCATAAAAGAAGCAGCGGAATCAAATAAAAAACGCCGGAAGTCCATCCCGGCGTTGATCTCTTAAATAAAATTCAATCAGAAACTTTTTTTGTCTTTGTTTTCTTTTATCGCATCCTGCATTTCCTTTACTGCCCTCTCCAATTGCGGATCCTTTCCACTTAAGATCGACTTGAAATCATTCGCTACTTTGATATCAGGTTCCAATTGCAAATTTTCTGTTGGTCTTCCTTCTTTGCCAATCGTTGCGATCATCGGTATGCCAAAAACCAAAGTTGGATCTATCTGAGTTTCCCACCACACAGCCGTTCCAGTGCCGGGAACAGGCATCCCAATTAATTTGCCAATACCTAAACTATGATAGGCATAAGGAAAGATAAACGCATCAGAGTAGTTGCTTTCACTCATCAAAACAGTTGAAGGGCCTACCCATTTATTTCGTGGCTCCCCCGATGTCGGCGTGACTCCCTGCGGTGAGAAATTCAAATAATTTTTACCGCTCAGGAAAGTGACGAGGTCATCATGCAACCATCCGCCGCCATTGAACCGTGTATCGACAATCAATGCATCTTTACCTGCGGCCTTACCCAGTACATCTTCGTATACGGTTCGATAACTGCCATCGTTCATTCCCTGGATATGAACGTATCCTATTTTTCCTCCGGACATTTCATCCACTTTCTTGCGATTGCTTTTTACCCAGCGATCGTACATGAGATTTTGCTCCTCGGCCGTTGTTATCGGTTTTGTGCTTTCATCCCAACGGCTTTTTGCTTGGGGATCATACAAACTGAGCAAGACATTTTTTCCGGCCTTGCGATTAAGCAATTTGGCCCAGTCCATATTCTCCGTGATCTCTTCACCATCTATTTTTTCAATAATAACTCCCTTCTTAATTTTTGTTTTTGCGTTCATGAAGGGTCCTCCTTCGAGCACTTCCATTACCTTGATTCCTTTGCCGTCAAAGGTTTCATCATATATCAGACCGAGGCTCGCAGTGGCATCTGTGTTTTCCTGCGGCCTGGCAAATCGTCCACCCGTGTGTGAAGCATTTAGTTCGCCTAAAAATTCACTAAGTAACTCCTGGAAATCGTAATTGTTATTGATGTGTGGAATGAACTTGGCGTAGGTCTCATGATATTTGTCCCAATCCACTCCCTGCAATTTTGGATCATAAAATTTCTTTTTTACCTGCCGCCATGCGTGATCAAAAATGTAAGCCCTTTCAGCAGCAGCCTGTAGAACCATTTCACCATTTACCGTCACCGGTGTGATCTTTCCGCTTTCTGCATCCACCTTCACAATTTTTCCGTCGCTCACGACGAAAAGACTTTTGCCATCTTTGGAGATATCCATGCCGGCGGGCCCGCCATCCATTTTCGCTACGAGTTTTGTTTCCTTCGTTCTCGGGTTTGTCATCCACAGATCATAACCCTTTTCCATTCGTGCTGCGAAAAATAATTTGTCACCATCTGTATTTAGTGTGTAATCCGAAATGTTGCCGGAATTGATGGTGAGCCGGAGTTTGCGTTCATCCAGCCCTTGCAATTGTGGTTGCCAGTTTTTATTTGGCGGGTTGATCTTTATGCTTGTGTCTTTTTTTGCTTCTTCCTTGTCCTTGTCTTCTTTCTCCTTTAGCAATGTGAATTCGTCCTTCGTCAATTTAAAGCGGTCATATGCATCCTGGTCAAAGAACATCGCATAAATATCCACTTCTCTCGCGCCCTGGAATGCCAACGGTTTTTTGCCATCACGATCCGTTGCCCACAGCAATGCCTTCCCACCAAACGCCCATTTAGCACTGCCATCAAAAAACCCGCTCTGTGTAAGATTGATTCGTTCACCAGAGCCGTCTGCCTTCATCATCGCAACCTCGCTCGATCCCCAACGGCCCTCATTAGAATTAAATGCAAGCCATTTGCCATCCGGCGACCATGTGTAGTATTGGTCACCATCGGCATATGAAAAGTTAACGCCCTTCGGAACAATCGCGCGACTGTTCTTAGAAGCTATGTTGTACACTTTGAGAACATTTCTTTCTTCCAGGTAGGCGATCTCTTTGCCATCAGGGGAAACCTTTGGTTGAAACTCGTCCGCATCAGTTGCAATTACCGGTTCTTCCTTCACCACTGTTGACGCGTAGAAATAGGGCTCTTCCTTTCTTTCAATATAAGCTCTGTAAATGTCCCAGCTCTTTCCTCGTTCCGTTGCATAATATAATGAGCGACCATCAGGACTGAATTCCACGGTTCGCTCTTGTTGAGGTGTATTGGTGATGCGCTTTGTCAATCCACCTTCGACGGAGGTTACAAAAACTTCACCGCGCACCACGAAGGCGATTTCCTTTCCATTGGGTGAAAGTGCTGTTTGGGTAACGCCTGTATTAACGGGGAGAATTTTGTCGTCATTGCCTCGTGTATCAGCATTGATCACGATACTTACTTTTTGTGGCGAGGTGGTTTCCTTCATGGTGTAAATTTCCCCGTCGTTCGTAAAGCAAAGTGTTCCGTCATTCGCGCGGCTTAGAAAACGGACAGGATTGTTTTTGAATTTGGAAACCTGGGTTACGCTGCTTTGCCCACCAATTGTCCCTTTATAAATGTTCTGCGTGGCGCCGTCTCTTTCACTGAGATAATAAAATGTGTTGTCATCACCTCCCCACACAGGTTCGCGATCTTCGCCTTCGTAGGACGATACCTGTACGTAGTCATCTTTCTTGAAATCGTATATCCAGATATCCCTGGTGACCGAAGAGGTGTGATGTTTGCGATAAGCATCTTCATATCCTTTGCGGTCCTGGAAAATAATCTTGTCGCCCTTTGTATTGAAGTGTGCGCACTCGGACCCAGCCGATAAGGCCATCACCGAGCGACCGCCGGTAGCAGGGACTTCGTACAGCTTTAGAAAAAGACGGGTGCTCGGAAAGCGAGCCGACGTATAGATATCACTTCGGTTTGTCCCAAATAGAACTTTCTTGTCATCGGGTGTAAAATCATAAGGATAATCAGCGGCAGAGTTATAAGTAAGGCGTTTGGCCTCGCCGCCGGAAGATGGCATAATGTAAACATCAAAATTCCCATAGCGATCACTGGCAAAGGCCAGCCATTTGCCATCGTGACTAAAAACCGGCATGTAATCATACGCCTCATTGAGTGTAAGAGGTATCGCCTCCCCACCACTACTCGCAACCTTGTAAAGGTCTCCTTTATAGCTAAAGACAATTGTTTTTCCGTCGGGTGAAATCGTTGGATAACGTAACCACAATGGGTTATTTTGTGCAGTAACTTGCACACCCAGGCTTATGACTAACGCGATGAGTACTATTTTTTTCATAACACACAGTTTTGAGGGGAACTAAGTTAAGTACAAATACAATGACCCGTCAACCACTTATGGAAGTTTTGCTGCGCCATTCGGATGAATTCCATCCTGTGCTGCCTTTCAATTCTGAAAAGGAAAAGTTGTTGTCATTTGATTTCACGAAAAACAACAATGAAATCTTTGATGAGTTGATAAACGATACTCAAAAATTTACAAACTATATAAATGAGAAATTGAAAGGAGCAGGGGCCAAATTCGGAATTGGTGGGTATAACGAACATCGAGAGCTATACAAGCGAAGCGAAGTATTTAGTGCCCAGTCCCCGAAGGGAGAGAAGAGCGCTCAGCCCTCGCATCTTGAAGGCGCAGAGAAAAATGTAGGTGCATCGAATAGCGAGGGGGCCGAGCCACGCCGTTTACATTTAGGTACTGATATTTGGGGGAAACCTTATACGCCGGTTATGTCTCCGTGGGATGCAGTCATTCACAGCTTCGCATTCAATGACGATTTTGGAGATTACGGGGCAACCATCATTCTTTCTCACAATCTTGACGGAGTTGCCTTTCACACCTTGTATGGCCATCTTAGTTTAAATTCAATAAAAAATCTGCGTGAAGGTGGAAATGTCAGACGGGGAGACGTGATTGGCGAGTTTGGAATCCCAATGGAGAACGGTCAATGGCCACCTCATTTGCATTTCCAGATCATTGATGACTTAGGTGATTGGAGGGGAGATTACCCTGGTGTTTGTAAATTCTCGGAAAGAGAAATGTATTTGGATAATTGCCCGGACCCTGACTTGATTTTGGGAATGATGAAGCATGCGTCGGCTTGATCTCTCCAATCTTTCATTGAAACAAATCCTTATGCAGATCAGACTAATATTAACCATCGGCTTCATGTTCTCATTGATTGCTGTTACCGGGCAACAAGTTAAACCCCTTCGAATCGGAGTAGCCGGACTCACACACGCCCATGTGGGTTGGCTGTTAAGCAGGGCACATGACAGCGACATTGTAATTGTTGGTATC
>VBAU01000290.1:6498-6819 GCA_005883855.1 Bacteroidota bacterium | reverse complement strand
TTTCATGCTCTGAAATCTGTATTAAAAAAGAAAGGTTATAGTACCAATGTGGGCGATGAGGGAGGATTTGCCCCTGACATTCAAAGTAACGAAGAGGCGATCGATACAGTGATGACAGCCATTAGCGCAGCAGGCTTTAAAGCCGGATCGCAGATTGCTATTGCTATGGATCCCGCCGTCAGTGAGCTGTATGATGGCCCTAAGAAAGTGTATCACTTCCACAAGTCTGACGGCAAGAAGTTGAGCAGTGAGAAGATGGTGGATTTCTGGGCGAATTGGGTAAAAAATTATCCCATTGTTTCAATCGAAGACGGTATGGCA
>VBAU01000290.1:0-6373 GCA_005883855.1 Bacteroidota bacterium | reverse complement strand
TAAACCAGATCGGGACGATCACTGAAACCATCAACGCTGTGACACTTGCACAGCATAACAACTACAACACAATCATGAGTCATCGGAGTGGCGAGACGGAAGACACGACCATTGCTGATTTGGCGGTGGCGTTAAATTGCGGACAAATAAAAACCGGTAGTGCAAGTCGCACCGACCGCATGGCCAAATACAATCAACTTCTTCGTGTTGAAGAATTGTTAGGATTTTCTGCTGTATATCCAAAAGGAAAAATTAAATTTGGAAAATAGACCGTAGTCTGGAGCACCAGGGATACTCATTGTTGAGGACGTGTCTTCTGACTTTCGGACTTCGGACTCAGACATTACACTTCATACTTATGAAATTACTAGCCCAATTAACCTCCTGGTTACGAAATAAGTTTTTTGTAGCGTTTGCTGCGTTTACCGTATGGATGCTGTTCTTTGACGAAAGAGACGTATTTACAATGCGTCATCATCGGCAGGAGTTTAGGGAGCTCCAGCAGAGCAAGAAATACTATAC
The DNA here is from genome assembly GCA_005883855.1 of Bacteroidota bacterium. Classification (GTDB taxonomy): domain Bacteria; phylum Bacteroidota; class Bacteroidia; order Chitinophagales; family Chitinophagaceae; genus VBAU01. Next base: position 5,851 of record VBAU01000290.1, on the reverse strand, counting down.
TGAGCAAATAAACCAGGAAAGAACGGAACTCGAAAGCTTAAAAAACAATCCCGCTACCCTGGAGAAATATGCTCGTGAAAAGTACTACATGAAGCGGGACAATGAGGATCTGTTTCTCGTTCCTGGCCATTAATTCCATTAGGAACTACTGATTTGTGAGGGCCTCGCGTAAAAGTCCGATTTTTCCTGTTTTTGCACAATAAGGCTATTTAATACCCGTTTATACATTGGACGTTTCACATTTACTCACAAGGACACTGATTTTTGGACATTAACGCTTGCACATGACAACATTTACCCCTGAGGATCTTTTATTGTATTTATACAAAGAAACCTCTGAAAAACAAACAACCGCAATTGAAGATGCGTTAAAGCAGGATTGGACACTGCGTGAAAAACTTGCCGTTTTAAAGATTTCACTCGAAAGGTTGGACGGGATCAAGAAATCACCCCGCACCCGGATCGTGTTGAACATTTTAAACTACGCAAGAAAAAACGCTAAAGAAGTGGCGAAGTGAAATGGTATGTCACTGACTAACTTCAGAAGCTCTCATCACTGGTGAAATTTATCCTGACCTGTTGAAGAATGATTTGCTTCAACATTGGATCGCTACTCAAAATTTTTTAGCATCCCGCACAACGGGATGCTTTTTTATTGACAGTTGGGCGTACTCTCGGCTTCTATCTTTGCATCATGACCCGCAAGCAGCGTTATCAATTTGTAATTGACTTCTTCGAAAAACACAATCCCGATGCAGAAACCGAGTTGATTTATGTTGACCCGTATCAACTTTTGGTAGCAGTGATCCTGTCGGCGCAATGCACAGATAAAAGAGTGAACATGACCACGCCGGCAATCTTTGAGAAATATCCGGATGTTCAGTCATTAAGCACAGCAAGTTTTAAAGATTTATTTCCCCTTATCAAAAGCATCTCTTATCCTAACAACAAAACAAAACATCTTATCGGCATGGCCAAAGCCGTGGTCGAACAATTTGATGGGCAAATTCCAATGACCATCGAGGAACTCATGCAACTTCCGGGAGTAGGGAGAAAAACGGCGAATGTAATTACGTCCGTTGTCGACCGGCAGCCCAACATGGCCGTCGACACGCATGTGATGAGGGTTAGTAAAAGAATTGGACTTGTGTCGCAATCAATGTCGACGCCCCTGGCTATAGAAAGGGAGTTGGTGAGAAATATTCCAACACATTACATTCATCAGGCTCATCACTGGCTCATCTTGCATGGAAGATATATATGTGTTGCCAGAAGCCCTCGATGCGAGGTTTGCGGGTTAAAGCCAGCGTGCCGGTATTATCAAAAAATGGTGGCACCACAGGAGCGGCTGCCGTAAAGTAAGGTACAATTTCCGCAGTTCACCGCCATTTTAAAACATTTCACCCATTTAGTCGTCTCCTTACCCAGGATCGTGTCTTAAATTTGCAATGTCCCAGGCCCTTTGGTACTTAAATCAAAGAACACATGTCAGAGGAATTTTTAACATATGACGACTCTATTTTCAATAGCCGCTTATCATTTCAGCCGCTCTTGAACGTGTTGAGGAAAAACATCAACGATGGGAAGCCCGGCGCTCAAAAACTATACGGCGACCTTATCACCAAAATGGAGGCGACCCCGGAGCTTCTTAAATCTTTCAATGATTTTTCATCGACTGAGCCACACAGGGAGGTAATTGAAATGTTGTTGGCAACTCTTTTTCCTCCTTCTGTATCAGAGCAGGAAAACATTTACGCGGTTTCATTTCCACTTAGATACAAAGTGATTCATTCCTCCCGGTTGTTTCAAAACATGTTCATGGAGCCGGGCACCAATGAGATTGTTGTCCCGGAAAACCTGAAGGGCAGCCTCTACCACAACAGACTAGATTACGCATACCGGCTGATTCTGAAAAAATTCTTTGGTTACCAAACGGATTTTACAGGTGCAATCTATCCATATGTTGAACCTGCAACTGGACTTACCAAGCATCTTGAATTGAATATTGACACCAGGTTTGTTGATGTAAAACCGGTAAAAGAGTTGCCGACCCTTCCCGACGACGCCGTTTGCAAAAAGACAAACCGGATGATGCCCTTGCAAGAATTGAGGGAAAAACTGCCATTGGAAAAATTCGTGTTCGAAGGGCTGGTGATCATAAAGATCAACGATGTAACCGAGCAGGAGATGATCTCGCAGATGAAAAACACGCTGCTGTCATTCCACACTTTTACGGACCCGGTCGTGTATGACAAATTGCAGACTACGATGAAAAGCCTGTTGGGCATGAATGACATCAAAGTAGGCATTACTGCGTTGATCCACATGAACAACCATTATGTCTATTCACCGCTGCATAACGGCAACAGCATAATCTTTAAACACACAGAAGCCGTAAAAGAACAAAACGAAATATGTGACTGCTTCGAGGATATCTTGAAGGAATATGATCAACCAATCGTTTATCAAACGCTCGACAAAAAAGATATAGTCGAACTTGAAAGCTTGAAACTATATTATGAATTAGGAGCCCGAAGTGTGATGATTTGTCCTCTCAAAGAAAATGGCCGGTTACTTGGATTACTCGAAGTTGTTTCGGATACCCCAGGCAGATTGACGAATATTCATCTTGAGAAAATTGAGAAAGTAATTCCTTTGTTTACACTCGCCGTGGAGAAAACAATGGAGAACCTGGACATAGAGGTTGATAAGGTAATCAAAGAGAACTTTACGGCCGTGCAACCAGCCGTCGAATGGAAATTTGTAGAGGCTGCATTCTCCTATATCCTGTCAAAGGAGCAGGGTGCACCGGCGAAAATCAAAAAAGTAAGTTTTGATGATGTTCACCCACTTTATGGACTGATTGATGTCAGGAATTCCTCCGTAGAGAGAATGCAATCAATTCAAACTGATCTTGTAGAACAATTACACCTGGTTCAAAAGGTTGTAAAAAAAGCTTTGGCTGAAGTTAAGTTTCCCCTGTTGGAGAACATTGCGTTTAAGAGCGACAAGTACGTTGATTCGGTCACCGACATCTTGTTATCTGAGGAAGAGCTCCAAATACATGAATTCTTACAGAATGAAGTCGCAGAGATTTTCCATCACCTTGCGGATACCAGGCCTTCATTAAAGGCAGACGTAGCCGAATATTTTGCTGCACTTGATCCGCAAAAAAATCTTATTTACCATCACCGACAAAACTTCGAAGAAAGTATTTCGCGACTCAATGTTGCGTTGGCACAATTCATAGACCATGAGCAAGTAAGTGCGCAGCAGGTGTTTCCTCATTATTTTGAGCGTTATGTAACGGACGGAATTGACTTCAATATTTATATCGGCCAATCGATCGTACCGACAAAGAAATTTGACAGCCTTTATTTACGAAATATGAAGATCTGGCAATTGGAGGTTCTGGCTAAGGCAGCAGTTATTGCCAACGAGATTAAGAAGAAATTGTCTGTGCCTCTCACGACTACTCAGCTCATTCTTGCGAACAGCATCCCGATAAGCATTAGCTTTCGCAGCTCTGAAAGGAAATTTGATGTGGATGGGGCCTATAACAGTAGATATGAGATCATCAAAAAGAGAATTGACAAGGTACACATAAAAGGTACTAAAGAGAGACTTACTCAACCAGGAAAAATTGCCATCGTTTACTCGCAACCAAAAGAAGCCGCCGAGTATGAGGAATACATCGAATTTTTGCAGACAAGGAAGTTATTAAAACCTGGTGTCGAAAAAATTGAATTGGAAGAATTGCAAGGGGTCCTCGGGTTAAAAGCATTGCGCGTAGAAGTAAACTACGACAGTACAAAACCTGAATCCAAAAACCTCGAGCTATCCTCTCTTACCTCCAAGCAGCTGATTGGGTAAAACATTTCGTCCCCAAGAGGTCGGGAAATTATTACTCATTCTTCGTCACTATTCAGCATTCGCCCGCACTCCTTTCGGTGCCTGTTTTCGGAACCACACCATTGCCATCTATTAAAGAAAGATTTATTGCTTTGGCAGAACTTTTGTGTAACTTATGGCATTACGAACAGAAGAATGGCGATATGACAAAGCCTCCTCAGTCTAGCTTTAGAGATTTTATTTTCAAGAACCTGGTGATTATAATTTTCGGCGATTTTTTGATTACGCTGGTTTCCTGCAACACAAAAAAAACAGCGGCCTATGCCAGCCCTCCCGGCTACGATTTCAATAAGCCTTACGTCTACGAACTTCCTGAGATCCTGGATGAGATCTCCGGTGTTTCATATTATACAAAGGATAGCAGCATATTTGCCATACAGGACGAAAAGGGTTGGTTGTTCAAGATCCATTTAACCTCCCCTCTGCACGTTGAAAGATGGAAGTTTTCATCTGGAGGAGACTATGAAGACGTCGCGCTGGTTGACAGTAATTTTTATGTTTTAAAAAGTAAGGGCGTAATCGAGAAATTTAGATTCTCTTCAGGTGACTCTCTATCTCTTCAATCTTTCGCCGTGCCGCAAGCTGCAAAAAATGAGTTTGAAACTTTGTTTTACGATAGTATGTTGCACCAAATTATCCTGATCTGCAAGAATTGCGAGGAGGATAATAAAAAACAAGTTACCAGTTGGGCCTTTGACCCTGCAAAGGATTCATTTTCCTCAACCTTTACGATCGAAACGGAATCAATCAGGGAACGGCTCGGAGAAGACACCAGGTTTAAGCCATCGGCAGGAGCCATTCATCCGTTGACAGGTGAACTGTATGTTATCGCCTCCGTCAATCATGCTCTTGCAATATTCAATAAAGACTACTCTGTAAAAAGTATTTATAAAATTAATCCGTCATTGTTCAAGCAACCGGAGGGACTCACCTTTACTCCAAATGGAGATCTGATCATTTCCAACGAGTCTGCTGAAAAGGGCAGTGCCGCTGACATACTTTTTTTTAAGTACAATAAACCCAGGCAAAGATGAAGACATGGTGCACGCTGGTCGGTTTGATGAGTTTGTGCATGTCAATCGAAGCGCAAACGGACACCATCACAGCCAGGCTCGTGCTGATTGGCGATGCGGGCCAACTAAGTAACGGCCATCATCCCGTTGTTGATGCTGTAAGACGATTCATCCGTTTGGATGAAAAAACGACCGTGCTATACTTAGGTGACAATTTATATCGAACGGGCTTACCTGATGAGCAATATAGTAAATATATAGCCTCCCGAAGTGTGCTGGATAGTCAACTATCCATTGCCGACAACACTCCAGCGAAGGTTTACATGATCCCGGGGAATCACGATTGGGAAAATGGTGGCCGCGATGGCTGGGAAGCTGTAATCAGGGAACAGTTATATGTGGATCAGTTGGGAAAGAAAAACGTGGAGTTCTATCCTAAGGATGGATGTCCAGGACCGGTTGCGATATCTCTAAATTCTGATGTCACGCTCGTGATGTTCGACTCGCAATGGTGGATACATCCATATGATAAGCCGGAAATTGAGTCAGACTGCGATCATAAGACCAAGGACGAAGTGTTGACTGAACTTGACGACATCTTCAGTCGAAATGCAAAAAAGTTAATCATCCTGGCCGACCACCATACGTTTAAAAGTACGGGCGCACACGGGGGTTATTTTACCGCGAAGCAGCATATTTTTCCTTTCACTGACATCATCCCAAATCTATATATTCCATTACCCGTAATTGGTTCCATTTATCCCATAGCAAGAAGCGTCTTTGGAAGTCCGCAGGATCTGAAACACCCGTTTTATGCTGATATGATCACTGCAGTTGAAAAAGTGGCCAAAAAATATCCCAACGTCATCTTTGTTGCTGGTCACGAACATAGTCTCGCGTTAATAAAAGATAGCAGTTACAATTAT
>VBAU01000570.1:3470-6257 GCA_005883855.1 Bacteroidota bacterium | reverse complement strand
ATTTGACGAACACAAAACTTCAAGGATAATTATATTGCGTCAGCATTTTCGTTGGTCGTGTTCTTGTCAATAGTAACCAATGCGGCCAGGCAAAGAAAAAATAAACTGCCCACCTTATCCGTTTCGATCAAGTCACTCAAAAAATTCACAACGATTATCATCACCAGCATTACGCCGCAGGCCATTGCACAAGCCTTATAAAATTTGTCTTGCACTCTTTTGTAAAGCCTTTGTGAATAGTACATCATTGATCCAACAAGTAGCAAGAGGAATAAAAGCCCCGGGACACCTTGCTCTATCATGGTCAGCAAAAAATAATTGTGAACCGTAGAATGATCTTTATTATCGCTTACCCAGGTATTGAAAGCAGGAATAGCATAAGGTTTATAGTTGTAATAAAACGTATTCGGCCCATAACCCGTTAGCCAATTGTCCTTGGTCATCCTAACCCCCGCGATCCATCGATTAAATCTTTCTGCCGTCGAAACGTCCTTTAGTCTATAGGTAGCGATAAGATGCTCCTCAAAATCTTTATGAAAAATGGTAGTCTTGTAATCATGTGCGTATTGGAGATAACGATCGTTCCCTTTCAGCCAAAATAAAACAGCCAGAATCAGAAAAACGGTAACGAGAAAAGCAATCAATAACCTTCCCGTCCGGATCAACCAATACGAAACCAATCCAACAACCAATGCCAGCCAGGCGCCTCTTGCATAGGAAAAAAAGAGTGCAGTTAATACAACAATGCTCATGGCTCCAATCAAAGGCCGATATTTTTTACTTAACTGGTAACTGGCAATCAGCAAAGGAATTGTGCATACCAGCATAGCCGAGTAATTGACGTGGTTACGAAAAAAAGGTTTTACCGCATCATTAATATCGGCAAACCTGAAGCCCGTCAGCGCATGCCGATATAGAGAAAGCACAGTGACAAGAAATATTGAGCTTAGAAAAAGCAGCCCTGCAGATTGTATCGACTTCTTATTTTTAAAGATCAGCAGTGGCAAAAAGACAAAAGCTATTACGTACCATCCCTTAGCCAGTAAAAATTTTAGTGACAGGAGCCAGTTGGTCGAAAATGGAACCGTAATAAGAATCCATGCCAGATAAGAAATCAACAAAACGATTAGCGGATGCTTTAAGCTCCATCCAACTTTTGACGGATGCATCACGCAATATGAAAAAAACAGAAATGTCGCAAACCACATCAACGGTTCATCGGGCAGATCTGTGGCCAGCGATTCGTTGATGCTATACTCGACTGACCATGGCAGAGAAAAAATAAGTATTAAGAAAATAATTTGCCAATGCTGCCATCCGAAGTACAAGAATAGCAGTAAAAACGGAAGAGCCGCCAACCAGTAAAATGAACTTAACGCTGCTGTTACAATGCCAGCCAGGAAAACGCCCGACAACAAAATAAAATATCGATTAGAAGTATGTGTTGTACTGTCCAATAACAGCGCAGCCATTAAGCCAAAAAACAAACTCAAAACTGCGGCTCCAATGATTACAGGAAGTGGCCTTGGTTTGTCAGGGTTCAAGGCGGGGTTGGCATTTTCAATTACAATCAACGCTTGTGGCCTTGCATTGACCATTAATTTATACTGATCCAATAATTTTTCGTATTCAAGCATCTGCTGAAGGAGAGAGGACTTCTGCATATTTAAAAGATCTGCGGTACCCTGGTTGACGGCGTGCTGCAGCGAATCCGATAAAATTTGATACTCGGCTTTTTTTTGGTTGTACTCAGCCTTGATCCTTGAAAGCATGGTCGCATTATTCGTCGTTTGAACATCCTGGTGCATTTGTTGAAGTTTTTGCATGATGGCGTTTGCCAAATGCGCTGCCCAGTCGGGGTTGCGATCCCACACTTTCACTTTTAATTCACCGTAGTCGCTTTTTATTACCCTGGTCCTTTCTTTTAGAATGCACGCCGCTTTTCTTACTGAGTGTATGTCGTCTTTAGAGAGGCCGTAATGTTCGGCTACTGTTAGCCCTTTAGTAATGGCGTTGTAAACGGTATCGAGATGTGCCGTGCCGATGATCATATCGAGATCATCTGGCGTGCCAAGCACTGAATATAAACTCTGCATATTTTGACTAAACACGCCCGTCTTGTCTTGTGCATACGTCGAGGCAGGCAACGCTGTCGCTACTCCCAAATATTTCCTGGGGATTAAGAGAACAATAACCGCGGCAACAGCTGTAGTTATTACTACAAGCGAAAGTATTTGTTTCCACCATCGCACAATAAGATCGAATAAATCGGGCATCGCTAAAATTTAATTATTGAAAACTATTGTTTTTTTAGAATATCGAACCACTTATTTAGGGAGATCATTTTGGTGGCCCACATGAATACAGATGTGATCAATGCAGCGCCAGCCAATAAAGACCAGGGGCTGACGGACACTTTGAGCAGGCTTGCGATCACTGCGAACAACAGTAAGCCATTTAATAAATAAAGCAGCAAGGATCTCCTATCGATCACGATGTTCAGTTTTTTATGCACAAACGTCATCGTTGCAATGCCCAGGAGAAATTGGCTGCACAGTGCCGAAATGCAACAACCAAAAGCTCCATATCTTGGTATCAAAAGAATATTCATAATTACATTCACGACCACAACCGACACATTCAGGTAGCAAAAGGCAACGATCAAGCCAGTTGCTGTCATTACCGTGCCATACACTTACACCAATGCATAACCCACAAGGGCGGGCAAACACCAACGCAGAATGCGTGCGCCATATAGATCATCGCGGTGATAAAGGATTTTTTGCA
>VBAU01000570.1:1529-3453 GCA_005883855.1 Bacteroidota bacterium | reverse complement strand
AAACATTACTTGTAAATGGCGGGTTTGTATTATGGCTCGGTGTACCGGTTTGCCTTCACTCCATAATCTTGCGATGAACGGCATGAAGAATGAGGCAATAAGATAGCCAACTGTGTTTGAAACATCAAGTAAGCGATATGCCGCTGCGTAGAGGCCCGCCTCATGCGCACCGTTATGATGTATACGCTCTAATAAGAACCCATCCAAACGAACGTGCACCGACATCAGGAAAACAGTGATAGCAAAGGGTAAGGCCGAAAACAAAACGGTTCGATTGAAAAACTTCAAACGCGGTCTTCCCAAAACAATACCTCTCGAAATCAAAACAATTATTATCGCAAATACTGCAACCGTGGTAGACACGATTTGTGCAACCAAAAATTTTTTAATGGTCATCAGCCCAAAGGAAGAAGGCCATAAAATAATGGCGCTGCAAATAAATATCATGAGTGTCTTATCGAACACAGATAGCCATGCGTCTGTTGTGAACCATTGATTAGCGGTCACCGTACCTCGAAAGAAAACGAATAAAAATGTAAGGAACTGAACAATGACCACGCCAGTCAATATATCCCATCGCCTTACGCCCGACACGAGGGCAACAGCCACCGTTACTATCGCATAAATAACAGCGAATAAAAATTTGACAAGCAAGTAGCTGCCCAATTGTTCGCTAAGATCTGCTCTTTTTGCCGCCAACTCGCGATTGATAAAATTAGTAAGTCCCCAATCCAACAAAAAACCGAAGACGATGGAAAGATTTAATAAGGAAAAGTAAGTACCATATTCGGCCACCCCTGTTATATTTTGAACCTGGCGATCGATGCCAAAAATCCAAATCGGTTTAATAACAGCGTTCAGAATTAATAGCAGCGATAGTGAAGAGTAAAATTTAGTATGGTTCATGGATGGGGAATGGTGAATGGTGAATGGTGAATAAAGAGCAGCAGACACCGGCTCGAAATATTCACCGCAGGCAGCAAGCCACGAACAACGTACTGCATAGAATTACCAGACGTAGAAGGGAGTGACACAACAGGCGTTGAGAGTAGTAATGCAGTCGGTAACATAATCAATTCAACACTTTCGCATTTCGGCTGAAACTTTCCTCAAGAGAGATGAATGTCTCCGTTCGTTCAATGCCTTTAATTTTCTGCAATTGATCATGCAGCACGAATCTCAATTGACTGATGTCTTTGCAAACGACCTCGGCAAACATGCTATAATTACCCGTCGTGTAATTGAGTCGCACTATCTCAGGAATTTTCTGAAGCTCCTTTTCGACAGCATCATACAAAGAACTTTTCTCCAAATAGATTCCGATAAAGGCAATGACATCGTGACCCAGTTGCTTAAGATCCACACTCAGTTTCGTACCTTTAACAATGCCAGCTTCGAGTAGCTTTTTGATGCGCACATGGATAGTACCTCCCGAGACAAATAACTTTTTCCCGAGGTCGGCATAAGAGATCTCGGCGTTTTCCATCATGTGATGAATGATCTGCAGATCGAGTTTGTCAAGATTCAATTTAGCGGCCATTTTTCAAATCTGTTTTCGAAATAATTCAGTTTACAGGCAAATATTTGGATAATATCTATAATTTCAAAATATTTATTGAATAATTTGGAACAAAATATGTCATTGCTTTACTTTTGTTCTGTAAAGTTCTTTGCAATCTCGGATTGAACGATTATGAAGATCGCGCTGATCATATCCGCGAAATCCCGATAATCCACGTAATCCGCGATACATACTGTGGGGTGATGAAACCTTTGGCAGACATGCCCTCTTGTCTCGGGGGTGGGGATAACAGAACAAACAAAGTGTAGAGCCGACGTTACCATTGGTAAGGCCGACCAGGGTTGACCACTAAACTTTGCACTTTTGCTAACTGCCCCGTGGAGGTTCGAATCCTCCCCCTAC
>VBAU01000570.1:0-1490 GCA_005883855.1 Bacteroidota bacterium | reverse complement strand
TAATACGCCTTCGGAGCTCCGAAGGCTTTTTTATTCACGGATTATGGGATTAAAAAGATTTCGCGGATTGCACTCCGAGAAGTGCTACAATCCGCGAAATTTTTGTAATCCGCGTCATCGGCGATTGTGATTATTCTTCGATCTTATATGTTATCGGAAGAGTTACTCTCGCTTTAACCGACTTACCCTTGACCATCCCTGCACTCCACTTCGGCATAGTTGAAATCACGCGTTCAGCTTCCTCATCAAGCCCGTCACCTAATTTACTCCCAACCACCTTTGCGTCTTGGACCTTACCATTTTCATCAACCACAAATACCACATTGACGGTGCCCTCTTTATTATCATCAATTGCCATTTGAGGATAGTCGATGTGATTTGCGACGTAGTCTGAAAGAGCCGCTTGCCCGCCCGGGTATGCGGGTCTAACTTCAGCCGCATCATAAATGCCATTTGCGTCTGGTTTGAACGTTGTTTTCTTCTCAGCTATACTCTTCGTCTCAGCTATTGTGCCAACCGAGGCTTTTCCCTTTTTCTTCGCCACCGTTGTTTTGTTTGCGCTTTTATTTGACGCCTCTTTGTTCACGGGTTTTTCGGCAGCAATATTAGTCGTTGCCGTATCGGTCGGCTGCTGCATATGATTCATTGAAGTGTCGTTGGTAGTAGCCACATTGGAAGAATCATATGCTGAACTCTTTGTTGATTGGTTATTATTCGTGCAGGCCGTAATGAAAACCAGCAGTCCGAGAGCTGCTATTATTGCCTGTATGTTTGAATTTCGTTTCATGGTTTTTCTTTTTGAATGAATAATCTATATATTATGTTTTCAAAGAAAATGCCATAATGCTTCTTGTGAACATCTACTGTTATATAATCACAGTTCTCCATTCATCACGACCTGATTCATTTATTTTTGCCGAATATGGGGCATAAAAAATTAATTCGGTTCGCAGAGCTAGAGACATTTGAGAATGTGCTGCAGTTCCCAAAGAATATTAAGGGTAAATGGAATGAATTTTTTGGAAATGAAAATTCGTTAGTGCTTGAACTGGCTTGCGGCAAAGGCGAGTATGCTGTTGCACTAGGATCGCTTCATCGCGATCGGGATTTTGTTGGGATTGACCTAAAAGGGAACCGCATTTGGGTGGGAGCAAAAAAAGCCCTCGAAAACAGTTTGCAAAATGTTGCTTTCTTAAGAACGCAGATTGACCAGGTAAATGAATATTTTGCAGAGCATGAAGTGGCCGGGATATGGATCACTTTTCCAGATCCATACTTGAGAAAGTCCAAGTCTAAAAAACGTTTAACTCATCCGAAATTTCTCAGGCTATATCAACAATTTCTCAAACCCGGTGGTTATATACATTTAAAGACGGACAGTCCCGACCTATACAGTTTCACCAAAACGGTAATCGCAATGTACGGCTGCTCGTTGCATACAGATCATGAAGACTTATACCGGCATCAAAACATCAGCGAAGAATTAAAAA
>VBAU01000289.1:9474-9961 GCA_005883855.1 Bacteroidota bacterium | reverse complement strand
TTGCGCCAAGTAATTCTACCTCGAAACCTGCCTGCTTTCGTGCCAGCCATTCCTTCCTGATGAGTTCTTTTTGTTTTGTACGTTGTGAAAAGTACAGGCTGTTCCGACGGTCGAATTCCTTAAAGCTAAGGTTGATCATTAAGTCAGTGAGTTTGTCAATAGCTTCACCGCACAACTGGTATGCGCGAACAGCTCGTTGCTCCCCCACCTTTTTTTTCAATTGATGCAAAGGAACATCCAATTCATATTGAAGTAGCGATGTGCTTGCACATGTACTGCCTAATCCGACACTGCGCGCATCTACCAGCACGCATTCAATCCCGACTTTGGTAAGGCAGTGGGTTGTCAATGCACCAGAAATTCCACCACCAATGATTAGAGCGTCACACCTTATGTCATTAGATAACTTAGGATAGCTGTAAGGAAGTCCGCTCTTAATGAGCCAATACGGTTGTCCGGCAACTAGTTCCATCTCTGAAAGAATCTT
>VBAU01000289.1:0-9465 GCA_005883855.1 Bacteroidota bacterium | reverse complement strand
CTTAGATTAACATTGAGCTAATGAATTTGCACAGAATTCAGAACGCCTTTCTAAATTGCAATGTAATGATTCAATTTACAACCAGGATATTACAGTTTGGTCAACAAGGAGAAAAAACGGGATGGCATTATATTGAAATACCTGCAGATCTTGCCCAGAAATTAAAACCCGGAAATAAGAAATCGTTTAGGGTTAAGGGAAAGTTGGACAATTATTCATATCATGGGGTTGCTTTACTTCCAATGGGAGGTGGAAGTTTTATAATGGCGCTGAACAAGGGCATGAGAACTGGAATTCACAAGCGAAAAGGGGCGATGTTGAAAGTGCAGTTGCATGTCGATGACAAGCCTTATCAATTGTCGGCCGATTTTATGGAATGTCTGAAAGATGAGCCCGGTGCAGTTCAATTTTTCAAAACCCTTCCAAGAGGTCATCAAAATTATTTTAGTAAGTGGATAGAATCAGCGAAGACGGAACCCACAAAAGCAAGACGCATTGCCCAGGCAGTCAATGGCCTGGCAAGAAAACAAGGTTTCCCTCAAATGTTGCGGGCCCTTAAAGCACAGATAGGCAATAGCTCTAACTGACTTTCGTTAGTAGTGGTTGTTAACTGTTCCAATAATAGAGTCTTTGTTTCTCTCTGGAATTGCTGCAGTCATCAAGAATTATTTGCCGCTTCACGCTTTTCACACGTCGAGGTAGATGTTGCAATTGCTCGATAACCACATTTAGGCGAAGGACAATGGTGACATCGAAAACTGATTGATGAGCGCTTTGATTCTGGTTGTGTGAATTGATTGTTGTTAAAAGAGCAACAAAAAACTTCGACTTTGAAGCAACCTGTCAATAAGGAAGAACGTATACTGAAGACCTAAGCGTATTCTTCGATTTTAATTTTAACCGCAGTAGTTATATACCAGCACAGGGCGAGGATTAATAAATCATGGTCTTTAGCAACGGCCGGTAACTCGCATGTGACAAAGGTTTCCGAGTTTTTGTAGATAGTTGCTTCCGTTGGAGAACCATTTCCAATATGGTAAGTAAATTCCTCATCATACACCTCTAAACTTCCCTGGTTGTCCTCGATGCCGTCGTAAATTAATTGTCCCATCCTGATTCCATACTCATTACGTAACACGGTGCGACTGCGCAAAAAGCCTTCTTTGCCTATCAAAAAAACCCTTTTCTCATCACCCGTCGCTATTCTCAAAGTACCTTTATCAGGGTGAGAGTAAATTGTAAGTACTTTTTCATCACTGTTCCAAAGCTCATAAATTTCCTGGCGTGAACTACTATTTACCAAAAGCCATTTCATAACTCAGTTTTTTGTGTAGTGCTAAATTTATTTTATAAGGTCAAAGAATTTTAGAACTAATGGTTTGTTAACGTAAATTTAATATTGCAGCTATTTTTGTGAATAAATCGTGGTTAACTCTATTCAACAAACTTGCCAATGCTTAACGATAGGGAAAGAAAATTTCTTGAAAGAGCAATCGAACTGGCCCGGGAAGGTATGAACAAAGGGAGGGGTGGGCCTTTTGGTTGTGTCATCGTAATAAACGACGAAATCGTCGGCGAAGGTTACAATATGGTGGCATCTACAAATGATCCAACGGCACACGCAGAGATTGTTGCAATTCGCCAGGCCTGTAAAAAATTGAATAGTTTTCAATTAACCGGGTGTGACGTGTACAGCAGTTGCGAGCCTTGCCCGATGTGCCTCGGAGCTATTTATTGGGCACGACCTGAGAGAGTGATTTATGCAAACACGAGGGACGACGCTGCCGCAATAGATTTCGACGACAAGTTCATTTACAAAGAGATTAATACTGAAATGCTAAAGCGGGAGATACCATTTATACATGAGTCCCATCCATTAGCACTACAAGTTTTCAACGAATGGAAGAAAATGGAGAAGCGAACAATATATTGACCGCTATGGTTTCTGTAGTAGCCGCTGAATCACAAAATAGCTTACAATAATCAACAGTATAACAATCACTACTGCAAGGTAAAGCCACGGGTGCTGCTTCAGATGAATGCGTTCCGTCTTGTTCTTCTTTTGCAATTTGTTTTTTAAACTGTGATTGAGCTGATCGACGATCACCGATAATTTTTCTTTGTTCTTAAATTCCTGCAAACCTTCTGCGGCATCACCCGCAAATTCATTTTCCAATAATTTCTTCTCCACTTCATGTCTCTTTTCAACAGATAGTTTATCCTGCAGGTAAAGCAACAGCGTCTCCTGGTCAATTTCAGAAGAAAGATGAGAGAGGATATCTCTTAAATTTTCAGACATTGTAATAAACTTTACCTTTTCTCTTGTTTGAGCCTTTGTTCCATTATCAATTTCAGGTTCCTCTTTCCATTTTGAATGTAGCTTTTTACCTGCATCATCGTAAAACCTGTTGCTTCACTGGTTTGCTGGTAACTTTTCTTTTGAAGATAGAACAAAGTTACACATTGTCGCTGCTCGGCTGATAGCTCTTGAAGCGCCTCCGCCATCAATTCGATGGCGCGGTCGTTTTGAAGCAAATGCTGGGTATCTGTTTGCTCATCAGTTGTGGACATGTAGCGTTCAGTCAACTCCAGGGGTATTTTCCCGTGACCGTCCCTGATTTTCATCAGGCAATGATTCTTCGCAACCATATATATCCATGATTTGAAAAACTCGACCCGATATTTATTGAGCTCGGTAATCACCTTCAAAAAAATTTGCTGTGCACAATCTTTTGCTTCTTCTTCATTTTTTAGATATTTCATGCAAACGCCCAGCAGTAACAATGTATACCGGGGCAAAAGTATACCCAGCCATTCCGGATTGCGGTCAGAGTAAAAATTTTCAAGCAGTTGCTGATCCGTCGCACTCTTATACTTGTCGGCGTTCACTGAATTGGTTTAGGGTTTAAAAAGCTGCAAGGTTTGAAGTGTATCTATTGCAATTTAAATTCCTTTCCTGAACTTAAAAACCTCCGAAACCGGTTTAACTTCTTAGATGCAAATNNCACAAAAAGAGGCCTATGGACTGTGCAATATGTGTCGTTCCGGCTGCGCCGGTTAGAAAGAAGCCGTCACATAAGGCGGAAATGGTGAACCAGTTACTCTTCGGAGAGGGTATGCGCATCTTAAAATGGAAGAAGAAGTGGCTTGGGATACAAACCGTGCCTGATAGCTATGAAGGCTGGATCAGGATCAATATGATAATGGACGTCGATGAAAATCTTTTATATGGATCTTTTGTCACCGCTGGCTTGCTGAATACAATACAGACAGGGGAGATGACCATGCATGTCCCTGTTGGCTCTACACTCCCTGCGTTTAAGAATGGTGAAGGTGCAGTAGGTAACCTGAAATATAAATTCGAAGGATCGTTCTTCAACAGGAATGAAATAAAACCCGACAGCGACCTGGTAACGCATTTAACCAGGCAATGGTTAAATGCACCTTACTTGTGGGGCGGTCGCACTCCGCTTGGAGTAGATTGCAGTGGATTTGTGCAGGTCATTTTCAAAATGATGGGAATAGATTTGTTGCGCGACGCAAGATTGCAGGTAGACCAGGGAATGAAGATTCGAAGGCTCGAGGACTCCCAATGTGGCAATCTCGCCTTTTTCCGCAATAACAAAAGAAAAATTACTCATGTCGGAATTCTATTGAGCCCGACACAAATTATACACGCTTCGGGAAAGGTGCGCGTTGACAGTATCGACAAAAAAGGGATTATCAACACAGACACTGGAAAAAGAACTCATTCACTAGTGGCCATCCGGAAATTGTGGTAGTGTCGCCATATTTTGAGTAAGCTTGATTCGAAAGGTGATTGTAAACACATTTTGCAGATCATCCAACTTTACCCAGCCTATGGAGACTGGAGACAGAAATGTTTCGCTAAACAAAAAATAATTCTTTACCATTCCGATAGGTTCATTATCTTTTTTTAACACCGAGTCTTCAGCGTAAAAATGTTGTCCGAACTTACGGTCGAATTTTGAAAACTCTTTTTTTACTGCTTCCGTCCCCGCAGCTTCGTAACTGTAACCGACCAATTGGTAAAACAGCAAAGTGTCAATTGTCGAAACCGAATCTTCCATGGTGACTTCTCCTTCCGCCAACCTGATCTCCACTTTGTCTGCCTTAAACGTGTATGGATTATGACCCTTGTACTCACCCCGAAAGAAAAAAAAGCTGGTATCGGTCCGCTTATTAATGGTTTTATTCGACAGCGCGGGATCACTCGTCAAATGGCTCAAAAAAGTACTGAAATGGATATTGAAAGGATTCGAACGAAAATAAGTCTTGGCAATCTTGAATATGGGGTTATCCTTTGCAACTTCATCCAGGTCGGCCTGCTCCTGGCAATAACAGAATTTGGTAACCATCACGAGTGAGAAAAAAGCGTGAATTGCTTTCATAGGATCAAAAAAGGCTTTTCAGCCATTTGAAGATAACCGCATCCCAGCCCATCATCTTGAAAGCAGTGTAGAAGAGAACGATTGCAAATGTTTTCTTCACCACTTCTTGCGATAGAGACAAGGCCAGTTTGCTTCCTACCCATCCTCCCAACACAAAGGCTGCGCACATTATGCCAACCACCTTCAGGTCGATAAAGCCTTGCTTATAGTAATTGATTACTGCGAGTATACCCGCAGGAAGCAACAGAAGTCCCAAAGAAGTGCCCTGGGCTGCTTGTTGGGAAAATCCCAGGAAAAAAACCAGTGCCGGCACGATAATGATTCCACCACCCACACCAACCAAACCGCTTAACGTCCCTGCTGCTAATCCAATAACGATCAGGATTAAAATCGTTTCTGTAGTCATATTTGCGAGCTTGTTTTGTTTCACAAGACTTATTTTTGAAAGCTTTTTTTATAAAATGCAATTGCCTCCTCAATGATTTTAAGTGCCGCTGCTTTGTCCTGGAAGTTATCTATTTCGACTTTTTTATTTTCAAGCACTTTATACTGTTCGAAGTAATTTTTCAACTCTGCTAAGAAATGGTGAGGCAGTTCTTCCACATTCCTGTAATGATTAACGGAAGGATCTTTTGAAGCTACGGCGATGATCTTGTCATCCAACGCGCCCTGGTCGATCATTTGCATGTTGCCGATTACTGTTGCTTCTACCAAACATAGCGGCTGAATGGATTGCGAACAAAGTACAAGAATATCGAGTGGATCATCGTCCTGTCCCAACGTTTGAGGAATAAACCCGTAGTTTATGGGGTAGTGAAATGACGAATAAATAACCCTGTCGAGTTTCAGTAAGCCGGTTGTCTTGTCAACCTCATATTTTGATCGCGATCCTTCCGGTATTTCTATGATGGCATTCACAATTCGCGGTGCCCCCTCTCCGTATGAGACGCCATGCCAGGGATGATGAACGGTAAGCATTTGTTTACTGGTTGATTGGTTTGTTGATTGGAGTTGTCACTTTTTCGGCCTATAATATAACACATCCACTTTTTCCACAGTGATCAATCCGCCCCGCCCACATCTTTCAAAAAGATCGTTTACAACGGGAATGAACGAATCAATCTTTTCCGCAAGGTCCACGATCTCGACTACTATTGGAAGGTCTTCTGATAGCTCGATGAGTCTCGCGACATGTATTCTGGTACTGGCTCCGTATGACATGATACCTTTCAAAACGGTGCCACCTGCCAAACCCTTCTCCCTCGCGGCTAACAAGATTGCTTCATACAAAAGTTGATGATCAATTTTATCTACCTCTCCAACAAAGATGCGTAACAGTTTTGATTGGCCTTGCAGTTCCATATCATAAAAGTTTCATGAGCCCAATGCCGGCAAAGACCGCTATAATGCCCAATACCACACTTCCGATTGCGTAAACAAGAAAATAAATAGTGTCATCGCCTCGAAGCAGGTTCATATTTTCGAAAGCAAAAGTGGAAAAAGTAGTAAAGCCGCCACAAAAACCCGTAATCAGCAATAGCCTGACCTGCGGGCCAACGAAAGTAGTTTTTTCTGAAGCTGCATAAATTATCCCGATTAGAAAACAGCCCAACAGGTTTACTATGAATGTTCCCCAGGGAAACGGGCGCGGATAGCTTTGTCCCAACCATTTTTGACAAAGGTAACGGGCGATGCTACCAACCCCGCCGCCAAACGCGACCAGTAAAAGATTCTTGATCATTTACGTAAGGTGTCGATGACGAGTTTGTTTAGTGTGGTGTCAAGATCGTGTTCGAAAAGGTATTTTAAATCAACCAGCCACTGACCATTCTGCTTTACGATTCTCAGCGTGTCTTTGTCATTCTTGTAAGAATTGGAGAAAACTGTAACCGTCGTCGAATCGTTTTGAAAAAGCGGGTCATAAAACCGCAGCGAGGCATTCCGTAGATTTCTTTTTTGATCAGGATCCATTTGGCTGTACTTTCTTTCCGTTACTGCGAGGTAGCCGATGTTTGTTGAATCCTGGACCATATAGGACGAAGCCAGTTTGTAATCTCCTTTCAGCGCGGCCTCGAGGAAGTTTCTTGCAGCATCTACGTCACTTTCCGATTTGCCTTCTTTTGCCTCTCTATCGGAGTTATTGCAATTGACAAAAAGGAAAAGAGAAAAAATAGCGAGACGCATTGTTAATTTCATTTACGCAAAATAGTGAAACTTTGGCAGAGGTTGATTTCAGATTCTACCTGAATTGTATGGCTTTCACTGGTCTTACCCTACGGACGATCAGGGATGGCACCATCAGTACAAGAAATGAGATCAACAGTGTCCCCGCACAAATAAATGCAATCTGCCACCAGACGATCTTTACAGCAGCTTCACTCATGTAATAGGCTTCTTCTTTCAATTTAATAAACCCTGTGGCTTGCTGTAGCCAACAGATGCCCAGGCCAAATGCCGTCCCGAGGACAATGCCAACAAGCGTAATGATAGTAGAATGCTGAAGGAATATTCGCTGCACTGTCCAGTTGCGTGCACCTATTGCTTTTAAAACGCCCACCATCCGAATGCGCTCAAGTACCAAAATGATCAGGCAAGTTATGAGATTGATCACCGCCACTACGATCATAAAACCAATCAACACGTTCCTTGTAACATCCTGCATGCTGAGCCAATCGAAAATATTTGGATAAAGATCTTTGATGGTCTTAGTGTCCCACTCAGGAGGAAATTTTTCAATGTTATAATAGAGATCGTCTGAAACTTGTTGCATCTGGTGGTAATCTTTTAGAAAAATTTCGTAACCACCAATTTGATCAGGCGCCCAGCCATTCAGTCGTTGAATCAATTTCAAATCACCAATAGCAAATGTCTTGTCGTAATCTTCAATGCCGGTTTTGTAAATCCCAACAATGGATAGCTTATCTGGTCGCAGCGAGCCATCAGGTTTGATAAAATAAATCACTACCCTGTCATTCAGTTTGAGTTTAAGTTCGTCTGCGGTATAACTTGAAACAATGATTTCGCGACTGTACGTGGTGTCGTTGAAATTAAGCCAGCGACCCTGCTTTAGAAATTGTTTGAGGTGATTAAAATTATAGGTTCTATCTAGCCCCTTCATGAGAACTCCTTCCATTTCCTCTTTTGTTTTTAGAATAGCATACTTTGTTGCAAACGGATGAATGCTGACAACATTAGGGTTTTGCGCGATGGCTTGAGCGATCGTATCGTTTTTCTCAATCTGCTCTTCTTCGGCAATACTTGATTTCATGGGCTGTTTGTATTGCACCCTTATGTGTCCCCAAAAGCTGAAGACCTTTTGGCTGACGGTTTCCTGGAACCCGTTAGTGAACGCCAAGGTGACAATCATAACGGCGACGCTGATGACTGTGGCTACAATGGAAAGCCGGATGATGAATCGTGAAAAAGATCGTTGGCGGTTAAACGCAATGCGATTTGCTATGAAGCTTGCAACCTTCAAGGGTAATATTGAGTCTTTTAAAAATTATCAACAAAAATAAGACTAAATATAGTGCTCTTCGCTTTCCTGCCCTATCTCACCATGAGTGAACTGCATGAACGTAAAGCAGGGCAACGAAGTGCTGCGATACATAACTATCGTGATTATGTCTTAATTTCACGTTCATCCATATGAAATATTTTATCTTTTGCTTCCTATGCTTTTCTTTTTATGTGTCCGGGGCGCAAATCCCTGATCACATCTTCAAACCGAATATTCATTCTGTCACACTCACGAAATCCGGCGATATGTATAGCTACCCGGTCATGAATTTGAATAGCGGCGACGTGTTTGAACTTCATTTTGATGACCTGGATGCGGATGTCAAGACGTATTATTACACCTTCGTTTTGTGCAATGCCGACTGGACCCCGACTACACTTACGCCATTTGATTATATCAGGGGATTTCAAAATGTGCGCATCTCAAACTACCGAACTTCTTCGATTGCTTTTGCCCGTTACACGCATTACCAGGCGTTTTTCCCGGATCGAAATTGCATGCCCACACGATCGGGAAATTATATTTTAAAGGTTTTTATCGAGGGTGATACTTCCAACCTTGTGTTGACAAAACGTTTCCTGGTCGTGGATAACCGTGCGGCTATTGTGGCCCAGGTTCAGCAGCCGTTTAACTCAAAATGGTTTTACACTTATCAAAAGGTGAATGTCCGTGTTACTTTAAACAGCACAATAAATGTTTTCAACCAACAGGATGCCCGGGTGGTGATATTGCAAAATTATGCCTGGACAAATGCTGCTTATCTCACGCGTCCCAACATTTTTCGCGGAAATTATTTTGAGTACAATGATGAGGCCACGAATTCATTTCCTGCGGGAAAGGAGTGGCGCTGGATCGATCTGCGTAGCCTGCGCCTGATGAGTGACCGCATGCAGCAATTGGATAAAAAGGGTAACATTACAGATGTTTATATCAAGCCAGATGGTGACCGTTTGAATCAACCGTATCTGTATTACCACGATTTAAATGGAATATTTACGATTGAAAATATGGATAACGTGAATCCGTACTGGCAAGGAGATTATGCCAGGGTTCACTTTAGCTATTTCCCGCCGGGTAATCGACCTTATGAAGGAAAGAGCGTGTATCTCTACGGCGCGCTGACCAATTATACTCCTAACGATTCCTCAAAAATGATTTTTAATCCTAATCGTGGTGCATATGAAAAAACTTTGTTTCTCAAACAAGGCTATTACAATTATTCATACGTTACTGTGCCGGATAAACCGACGGGAGAAGTTTTCTCCTTTGAAAACACAGAGGGAAATTATTGGGGCACCGAAAATGCATACATGGTTTTGGTGTACTATCGCGCGTTTGGCAGTCGGGCCGATGAGCTGATTGGCTACACCACTCTTAATTCGATCTTTCAACGAACGGGCGCAGGTTATTAATTTTTTGTTTTCAGCAGTTTCTCTTTTCCCAACTTTCGTTGCGTCGCACTCTTGTACTTTCTGTTCACTACCCGGCTGCTTTTAGTACAGTTTTTGATCCTTAAATTTACTCATAATGCCG
>VBAU01000288.1 GCA_005883855.1 Bacteroidota bacterium | reverse complement strand
TGGTGTTCTATGTCATCTCTAAGCATTTCACCGCTACATGACATATTCCGCTGACCTCCACGGTATTCAAGATTGATAGTATCAATGGCAGTTTCCAAGTTAAGCCTGGAGATTTCACCACTGACTTACCAACCCACCTACGCACCCTTTAAACCCAGTGAATCCGGATAACGCTTGCACCCTCCGTATTACCGCGGCTGCTGGCACGGAGTTAGCCGGTGCTTATTCATCTGGTACCGTCAACCACAAAAGAATTCGTGGATTTCTTCCCAGATAAAAGAAGTTTACAATCCAGAGGACCTTCATCCTCCACGCGGCATGGCTGGTTCAGACTTGCGTCCATTGACCAATATTCCTTACTGCTGCCTCCCGTAGGAGTCGGGCCCGTGTCTCAGTGCCCGTGTGACTGGTCGTGCTCTCACACCAGTTACTGATCGTAGGTTTGGTGGGCCGTTACCCCGCCAACTGCCTAATCAGTCGCACACCCATCTTTAAGCGCATTGCTGCTATAATAATAAAGCGATGCCACTTCATTATATTACGGGGTATTAATCCGGGTTTCCCCGGGCTATCCCCCACTTTAAGGAAGGTTGTGTACGTGTTCCGCACCCGTTTGCCGGTCGCCAGCGAACGTATTGCTACGCCCCTGCTGCCCCTCGACTTGCATGTATTAAGCCTGCCGCTAGCGTTCATCCTGAGCCAGGATCAAACTCTCCATTGTAAATGTTGTTTGATACTGACATTATTAATTCAAAGAATTAACGTTGTCAAATCGAATGTTATTCGCTTGACTTACCTAGCTTCCCGACGCCGGCAAAAACCGGATCGGGATTGCTGTTGCTTCCCAACTTTCAAAGATCTTTTGGCCCTTCGCTTCCGCTCGCAATGCTCGCGGTCGCGTTGTTGACCCCCCATTTTTATGGGAGTGCAAATGTACGAGCCGTATGATTCCCAACCAAAATTTTTTACAAGTTTTTGGTTGATCTTCAATTTCTTTAAAGAGAACTCGTAAAAATTTTTAGAACGGACTGCAAAAATACAGCGCGTCAATTTCACAGCAAATTTTTACTGTGAATTTTGTTCACATTCATCACACTTGTTATTCATCCGCTATTAACAAGACGATAATATTTCGAAGATCTGATCCGTTCAATTTTTAAAAGCGGGACGCAAAGATAGGACCCAGCAATTCACCAACAAATGTTTTTGAAAAATGAAGTAGCCAGATCGTCTGAGACTCAAGCGCAATAAGGGTTTTCACGGAGAAAATTACCGTGTTGAAAAATAACCCTCAGGAAAATTGACTGATATTAAGAATAGACCGTGGGACGGAGCAGCAAAACTGGCTTTCGTGCAATTTTTTTCTTCAATCAATCTTTTGAATTCATCAACGGTCATCTTTTCACGTCCGATCTGTAACATCGTAGCGACCAGCGCCCTAACCATGCCTCTCAAAAATCTGTTTGCCCTCACATAATAGACAAGGCAATCTCCTTCCCAGTCCCACTTGCTCTCGTCTATGTTACAAATGAAACTTTTCACCTGTGTTTTTCGCTTAGAAAACGACGTAAAATCATCATAGTTCTTAATTAGGTCAGCGGCCTGCTGCATGAAACCGGCATTCAATTTATAAGGAAAGTAGAACGCCCTTTCTTTTAGAAACGGATCCTTACGGCGATAAATAAAATACTTGTACTCCCGGCTTGTTGCATCAAAACGGCAATGCGCCGTGGAGCCCACCGGTATCACCTTTGAGATCGCTATGTCAGCGGGCAGGATCGCATTCATCTTATATACAAGATGTGAATCAATAGTCCCGTCAAAATCAAAATGGAAAAAATTTTGCAGGGCATGCACACCTGCGTCCGTTCTTGAGGAACCGGTCAACCCAATTTTTTCTTTCTGTATAATGCTAAAAGCCTTTTCGACTTCTCGCTGGATGGAATTTGCATTTTGCTGAACCTGGAAGCCGCTGTAGTTCGTTCCCTTATATGCGACCTCAAGAAAATAACGGGGCATATGAAACTTTAATTGCCGACCAGTGTTTTAAAGCGATTCACGTAGTACTCGTCCTTAAGCTCTGATTGGAGCGAAGAAAAATTCGCTTTATCTGCCACATTGTTGTGCGCAGCTTCAAAGAAATTATATTTGCCGGCATTGGAGAGAAACATCGAGCTCAAGTTCTTGATTTGCTCAGTTGTGAAACACTTTTCTTTGAAATATTTTCTTGCCTCTTCAAGCATACCGTCGTCGTTTGTTTTTTCAGCCATGCGTCGCCTCAGTTTCAGGAAGTCCTCGTGCTCGGCGGGTTCGCATTTCTTCGTTGTTTTGTTCTTGCTGCCAAACGGATTCCATTTTTTGGGCTGCTCGCTTTTTGAAGTTGGCTGAGTTTTCGGTTGCGACGACGTCTTAGTTATTTGTGTATCCTTATTCTTACCAAACAGATTCCATTTTTTGGGCTGCTCGCTTTTTGTAGTTGGCTGAGCTTTCGGTTGCGACGACGTCTTAGTTGTTTGTGTATCCTTATTCTTACCAAACAGATTCCATTTTTTGGACTCTTCCTTTTTAGTAGTCGGCTGAGTTTGGGTTTGCGCCGGCGTCTTAGTTGTTTGCTTGTCCTTATTCTTGCCAAATGGCCACCATTTTACTGGTCGATCGCTTTTTGTTTCATTACCTGTCCCATTCGTCTGTTTTGCATCAGGATTTACTTCCAAAACCTTTTTGACGTCCTTCGTTGAATCAGCTTTGCCTTCAACTTCAGCAATGTTCTTGTTTTCTGCTGGTATCAATATTCGGATCGTATCCTTGGTTCCATTTTGTTCGTCTACAAATACGGATTCAAATCCTTCTCTTGTGTCTGTCCCGGAAATTTTTGTAACGACCGATTTTTTGTAAAGATCTTCCGGTTTGACTTTCTCCGGGATTTTTGTGGTGGAGTCATTTTGCTTTTCATTTGCCGAACCAATGGTCACCATCTTCTTTTCATCCGTTTTGTTGTCTACGGCGTTTACTTCAGATTTTTTTTGGTCCGTCACAGCGGTTGTAACCTCTGGTTTCTTATCTGTTACATTGTCAACAGCAGCTGATTTCTTTTCGTTCAATTTGCCATCTGCCTGAGTACTTGTTTCCGGTTTTTTCTCTTCCTTCACAACCGCGTCTGTAACCACAGGCTTCTTGTCTTCTTTTTGAATCGTTGCAAGGACGACAGGTTTTTTCTCTTCTTCCTTTACCAGGACGACATTTTGTTTTAAGGATGGATCATCAGCCGCCTTGGAAAGCAACTCAGTGAAGGCGTCTACCTGGATATCGTCTTTATTAACTTCTGCCGTACCTCTTATTTTTGATGTAGACATTTGTATACTCAAAGACTGCAAATCAAAAAGACCCCAGCCTTTCTCGCCAAAATTCTTTACTAAATAACCATGATCCCTGCTTTTAATAGTGGTTGAAAAATCAAGATCGATGTCTTTTCCGGGAAAGCCAAGTCGGAAATGGTAAGTGCTGTCTTTTAACCGTGGGAGAATTAAATAGCCGGCTGGTGATGAACCGTACAACTTATCATCCATTCGAACAAAAAAAGCGTCGTTGTTTTCAGTTTGCAAGTAAACAAAATAGATCTTCTGAGCGTACAACATCGAGACGGTCACCGCAAAGCACAGAAACAACAGGATTCGTTTCATATTGGACATCGATTTTCATTTCAAATTTAGTTGAATTCTTGCTATAACAGCCTGTTAAATAGTTAAGACTGCTTACAAATTCCGTTGCCAGATAAGCGATAGCCATAATTTTGTGTTCGCTAAAATTGAACTATGAAGAAGCTAGTTTTCGTCGGCGCATTATTTATTATGAGCATTTCATTGCTCGCCCAGCGCGAAAAGCCGGACACAAGTTGGAAAAACCTGTATAGAGAAACAGCAACAAGGATCAATGATCTTGTTCACACAAAGCTGGACGCAAGGTTTGATTTCAGCAAATCATATATGTATGGAAAGGCTTGGGTGACACTGCAACCTCACTTCTACCCAACGGACTCAGTGCGGCTTGACGCAAAGGGAATGGACATACATAAAATCGTTCTGATAAAAAATGCCAGGGAATCTCCCCTGAAGTATGATTACGACAGTTTGCAATTGAACATCCATCTGGATAAGACATACAAGCGCGGCGAACAGTACACAGTTTTTATTGATTACACAGCGAAGCCAGACGAAGTGCCAAACAAAGGAAGTGCAGCAATCAAGGAAGCAAAAGGTTTATATTTCATAAACCCCCGCGGTGAGGATCAGGACAACCCGACACAGATATGGACACAAGGTGAAACCGAGGCCAATTCGGTATGGCTGCCTACCATTGACAAGCCCAATCAAAAAATGACGGATGAAATTGCAATGACGGTGCCTGATAAGTATGTCACTCTCTCAAACGGTAAATTGGCGAGCCAGAAAAAGAATGCGGATGGCACAAGAACGGACACCTGGAAAATGGATCTGCCACATGCACCTTACCTTTTATTTATGGGAGTCGGCGATTATGTGATCATTAAAGACTCATACAAAGGAAAAGAAGTCAGCTATTATCTGGACAAAGACTACGCCCCGGTTGCAAGAAAGATCTTTGGTCTAACGCCGGAAATGATTGCGTTTTACTCGAAAATAACGGGCATCGATTACCCCTGGGTCAAGTATTCCCAGATAACCGGGCACGAATATGTGAGTGGCGCCATGGAGAACACTACGGCAACGTTGCACTCCGACGCCGCACAACAAGATGCAAGAGAGCTGACAGATGGAAATGTGTGGGAGGAGGTCATTGCTCATGAATTGTTCCATCAATGGTTTGGAGACCTGGTCACAACCGAAAGCTGGAGTAATATAACACTGAACGAATCATTCGCCGATTATGCAGAGACACTTTGGGACGACTACAAATATGGAAAGGATGCAGGCGATGAACATATCTTCGAAAACCGGCAAACCTACCTGGCGGATCCTGCGAACGCAACTAAGCCACTCGTGCGTTTTTATTACAATGACAAAGAAGATGTATTCGACCAGGTGAGTTATCCAAAGGGGGGCGCCATTTTGCATATGCTACGCAATTATGTTGGTGACAGCGCGTTTTTTAAAGCACTCAATCTCTATTTGACCACAAACAAATTCAAATCCGCTGAAGCTCAGCAATTGCGGCTTGCATTTGAAGATGTAACGGGAAGAGATTTGAACTGGTTTTGGAACCAATGGTACTTTGGCGCTGGTCATCCAAATCTAAACGTTACGTACCGCTACGATGACGCTGCCAGAAAAGTGCAGGTGATCGTGGGTCAATCACAAGCGG
>VBAU01000287.1:11174-14466 GCA_005883855.1 Bacteroidota bacterium | reverse complement strand
CGAAGCAGCGGGTATAAGAGGCATCGCCTATTGCGGTGCTATCAAGGAAATGGAAGCACAAAAGCTTATGAGCGACGTTGAAAAAGTTGCGGGGACTTCATCAGGAGCGATAATGGCTCTTGCCGTTTCGCTTGGATATTCAGGTGCGGAGATAGAAAATTTGATCGGAAACACAAATTTTAAAAAATTCAATGACGGGAAGTTTTTATTTGTGGGTGGCATTAGCAGGGTAAAAAAATATTTTGGTTGGTACAAAGGGAAAAAGTTGGAGAAATGGCTCGCAGAAATGATCGAACACAAAACAGGAAATGCAGACATCACATTTGATCAGCTCCATCAGAAAGGATTCAAAGACTTGTACGTAACGGGTACCTGCCTAAACAAACAGCGCCCTGTTATCTTTTCATATGAATCTTATCCTAACATGAAAGTCAGAGATGCGGTAAGAATTTCCACAGCCATTCCACTCTATTTCGAAGCAGTTTTTATGGACAGCAGCGGCAATGTATTGACTCATCCCAAAGAAAAACAAGGGTTAGATGTCATGGTGGATGGAGGATTCCTGGAAAATTTTCCCATCCACATATTTGATATAAAGAGAACTGACTCCAATACTATCGGGTTTCGAATTGATCCTGATGCTCAAATAAAAAATGACCGCGAAAATCAAATCCTGGCCGACATGCCGACTAATAATCTGAAAGAGTATATGCTTGCATTTTATAACATCGTCATTGAAAATCTCAACCGGCAACAACTCACAAAAGCTGACTGGCAAAGGACCGTTTCCATTGGTGATGGGAATATTTCGCCAAAAATCCGGAAGTTATCCAAAGAAGAAGTAAACACGCTCATTGAAAATGGGAAAAATGCAGTGAAAAACTATTTAAATTGAATAAAAGAAAAGCATGCTACAGTCATCGACGTTAAAATTTTTAAAGGAGCTAAAGAAGAACAACAATAAACTGTGGTTTGACGCTCATCGGAAGCAATATGAAGCAGCGAGAAATGATTTTGAAGCACTCATCCGGTCGGTTCTCGACAAACACTGCAAGAATGACCCTGATCTCAAAGGGCTAACGGCAAAAAAGTGCATGTTTCGCATCAATCGCGATATCCGGTTCTCGAAGGATAAATCTCCTTACAAAACAAATTTGGGCGCCAGTATGGATAAGGGTGGGAAAAAATCGGGATTGGCCGGTTATTATTTCCACATGGAGCCGGGAAAAAGTTTTTTAGGAGGAGGAATTTGGATGCCTCAACCGGATTTTCTCCGAAAAATCCGCCAGGAAATTGACTACTGTTTTGATGAATTCACGAAAATTCTTAGTGCAAAAAAATTCAAGACACTGTACAAAGAATTATATATTGGTGAAGATGTTCGGCTTACCAAGGTGCCGCAAGGATTTGAAAAGAATAACCCTGCAGCAGAATATTTGAAATTCAAAAGCTGGCTTGTGCTGGCCGACATTGACGATTCAACGCTAACATCAAAAGATCTTTTGAACAAGACGGTTGACGCATTTTGTGTAATGCAACCCTTCGTGAAATTTCTGAACAGACCCTTAGGGTAAACAGCTTTTTTCTTAACCATTAAACCTTTTGAGTTGACTGCAATTGACTCCTCGAATGTCATTTTTCAAACTGCTGCATCTTTTATTAATCACACGGGCATGCATTTATTCTTAACAGGAAAAGCAGGCACTGGCAAAACCACTTTTCTCAAGTACATAAAGGAGCATTCATCCAAGAAAATGGCGATCGTCGCGCCAACAGGTGTGGCTGCTATTAATGCAGGCGGCGTTACCATTCATTCATTGCTCCAGATACCTCCCGGCATTTATGTGCCCTTGCAGGCAGGCATGTCCGAAAAATTTGGTGGGACGGTTTATGACAATCATATGCTGTTTAGACAAATGCGGATGAGTGCGGAGAAAAAAGACCTGTTGCGCGAACTTGATTTGTTAATCATTGACGAAGTTTCTATGGTGCGTGCCGATCTTTTGGATGCGGTGGACATGGTGTTGCGGCATGTACGTAGACAACCGTCTCTTCCTTTTGGCGGAGTGCAGATGTTATACATCGGCGATCTGTTCCAACTACCACCGGTCGCCGTATTACAAGAATGGGAGGTGTTGAAAAACTATTATCGAAGCCCTTTCTTTTTTGATGCTCACGTGATTCAAGGGACACAACCCGTGTACATTGAGTTAAAGAAAATTTACAGGCAGCGGGATGAAGTTTTTATCGGCATTCTGAATAATATTCGCAATAATTCTTGCACTGAAAGTGATCTTAATTGTTTGGATAGGCACTATGACCCGACATTTTCGCCCTCTGCTAAAGAAAAGTTTATCGTTCTTACTACGCATAATGACAAGGCCAACACGATCAACAGCGAAGAGCTAAGAAAGTTACCGGATAAACTATATCAGTTCAAAGCTGAAAAGACTGGCGATTTTTATGACCGGGCTTATCCTGCAGATGAGGCATTGTTGTTGAAGAAAGGTGCCCAGGTGATGTTTATCAAAAACGACACCGGAGAATTCAGAAGATATTACAATGGCAAGATAGGCACGGTGCATTCTATTGACGAAAAAG
Organism: Bacteroidota bacterium; assembly: GCA_005883855.1. Classification (GTDB taxonomy): domain Bacteria; phylum Bacteroidota; class Bacteroidia; order Chitinophagales; family Chitinophagaceae; genus VBAU01. Next base: position 11,865 of record VBAU01000287.1, on the reverse strand, counting down.
AAATACAGGTAGCGTTTCCCGGTGAAACAACGATACTCACCCTTGAAAAAGAAACGTGGAAAAATATCAGCTATCACTATCATAAGGAAAGAGATAAAATCGAAGAAGAGGAACTAGGCACATTTACGCAGTATCCTGTACGCCTTGCATGGGCAATCACCATCCATAAAAGCCAGGGGCTAACTTTTGAAAAAGCTATCATCGATGCCGGGGCTTCCTTTGCTGCTGGCCAGGTGTACGTAGCGCTCAGTCGGCTCACTTCCCTGGATGGGCTTGTGTTAAAATCTCGCATTAACAAGCACTGTATCCAGACCGATGAAAGGGTGCTTGAAATTGCCAGGACTGAACTTTCAGAACACGCGTTGAAACAAATATTGCAGAAAGAACAGCAGAATTATATACAGCACTCAATCATGAAGACTTTCTCTTGGGAGAGAATGATAGAGCTGTTAGAGGAGCACGTCAAAGAATATGAGCACCGCAATTTACCAAACGTTGAGGCATGTATTGAATGGGCGAAAGAGTTAACAGAAAGAACAAGAACTATCCAGAAGACCGCAGCGAAATTTCAGTTACAGTTAGGACAGCTATTCCAGCCAGTTGGAACACCTGACCACCGTCAATGTTTTGAAAGAATTTTCGCGGCGTGCACTTATTTTGTACGTGAGACAGATGAGAAGTTATTGACGTC
>VBAU01000287.1:10535-11167 GCA_005883855.1 Bacteroidota bacterium | reverse complement strand
TGAAGAAGATCGCGGAATTAACATATCGCGTGGAGCGCAAGAAACTTGAACTGCAAAACATCATCAGTGTTGCTAAAGTTATGCGTGAGCCCATGAGTAGTTTCGATATTTCAGTAGCGGTCAATGCGCTGCAAAAGCCAACTGTGATTAATTCAAAACGCGACGTACACATTTCAAAAACGAAACCACAGAAAGGCGAAACTCAACGAATCAGCTTGCAATTATTCAGAAACGGGAAGAGCATTGAGGAAATAGCTTCTGCACGCAGTCTTGCATACAGCACTGTTGAAGGGCATCTTTCCGGTTTTGTGTTTACAGGTGAAATAAATGTCCTGGAAATGGTCGACAACGTTAAGCTTGAAAAAATTTCTGATCTCTTTAATAAAAACCCAGCTTTCAGCGCCTCGCAGCTGCGACAACAATTAGGCGAGGAATATTCCTATGGTCAAATAAGAGCTGTTATGAGTTATTGCCCCAAAAAAGTGTAATGGCGCTTTGGCAGGAAGCTTTTACATTTCTGCAACAGTATAAAAAGTTAACGGACTTGCACACTACGCAAACGCTTATTAACGTTGTATTACTAAACCGTACAATATGAAAAAAGCTCTACCCTTTTTTGCCAGCCTCCTTGC
>VBAU01000287.1:7623-10465 GCA_005883855.1 Bacteroidota bacterium | reverse complement strand
CGTGCTGCCTGCAGAAATGGTTTTTTCAGGGAGACAGCCCGAGAATCTTACCAGCGATGATATTGCAAAGATCGAAGAGTATGAAAGTAAAAACTTTCAGCTCGCTCTTTACAACAGCATTCTTCGTCACGCGAATACACGCAAATATTTTACCAGGGTTAATCTGCAGGACATCGTGCTCACGCAGAAATTGCTCGAGGAACATAACATCTCGGCACGTGATGCATGGAAGAAGGATGACAAGGAACTCACTGCTCTTCTTGGCGTCGATGCAGTGGTGAGGATGAGAATCCAGAAACAGAGATACATGAGCGATCTTGCTTCGTATGGTATCGGGGCCGGCAGGGACATAATTTATCATACCGGCTTAAAACTCCCTGTTCCATACGTGTCCAACAAGACGAATGACATTTATGCAAGTTGTGACATCGTTAGTAATAATCAAACATTGTGGAATGACAATTATAAAGGAGCTTCTGACTGGAACACGCCATCCAATGCAGTTATTGAAAATATTGCTGACAACTTTGGACAGCATTTTCCTTACAAAAGCCGGAGATAGCCTTGCGAAGCAAACTCCCCAACTATTTATAGTGCTTTTTAATGCGGCGCAATTCTTCGATCCCGCCATTTGCCAACTTTGGAAAAGATCCTCCCACTGCGGGTTGATGCTTCTAATTAAGTCAATCTTTTTCTTCCTGGATCCCGCCTTCATTTGCTTTTCTCTTTGAAAAGCGTCTCCCGCGAAGGTGTATGCTTCAAAATATACAAGCTTATCAATGTTATATCGCGAAGTGAAACTATTTTGAAAAATCTTATTTCGATGTTCCAATACTCTATTGTAAAGATCAGTGGTCGCACCGTAATACAAAACGGAATTGTGAGTGATCGTCATAATGTAGAAGTAACCGCTTTGTTGCATGGGAAAACCATTAAATATCATGTCAAAATTATTTTGTCTCGGGATTGCGTGCCTGGGATAAATGTCTTGACCTGGCAGTCTTATCCCGGAATTAAATGATATTTTTCCTGCGTTGTGAGCTTTTAGATTAACTGGAAGCCATGCTCAGCCCCGCGTACCGATGGAGGAGTTTGCTTCGAAATTTATTGGATTCTCCAATAAATTTTTCGCAAGCAAATACTCCGCTATCTGAACCGTATTCGTCGCCGCGCCTTTTCTGAGGTTGTCAGAGACCACCCACATGTTTAGTGTCTTCGGTTGTGTTTCATCTCTTCTCAACCTGCCTGCAAACACTTCGTCTTTTTCATGCGCATGCATGGGCATTGGATACTTTTGTGTTGCGGGATCATCGACCAGAACTACTCCGGGTGCGTTACGCAACAACTCTTTTACATGATCAATGTCGTATTCGTTTTCAAATTCAACATTCACACTTTCGCTGTGCCCACCCATAACTGGAATACGCACGGTGGTTGCGGTGAGTCGTATTGAATCGTCCCTCATGATCTTTTTAGTTTCATTCACCATTTTCATTTCCTCTCTTGTGTAACCATTTTCCAGGAACACATCAATTTGAGGAATGGCGTTAAGATCGATTGGATAAGTATAAGCCATCGTATATTCGCCGTGCACACCCTTGACTTCCTTTTCTCTTTCCGCTCTTAGCTGATCAACCGCTTTTTTTCCCGTGCCGGTCACGCTTTGATAGGTACTAACAACAATCCTTGTGATCTTATATTTTTTATGGAGAGGATTCAATGCCACCACCATTTGAATGGTCGAACAATTGGGGTTGGCGATGATCTTATCTTCCCTGGTTAGCACATCGGCGTTGATCTCGGGCACCACTAATTTTTTAGTCGGGTCCATTCTCCACGAGGACGAATTGTCGATCACGGTAATGCCGGCTTCTGCAAACTTTGGCGCCCATTCAAGTGAAGTACCTCCGCCCGCAGAAAAAATAGCCAGCGCAGGTTTCGCAGCAATGCCCTCCTCCATGCCAACTACTTTGTACTTTTTGCCCTTGAAGTCAATTTCCTTTCCGACTGATCTTTCAGAAGCAACTGGAATAATTTCCGTTACCGGGAAATTTCGTTCAGCTAACACCTGCAGCACTTTAGATCCAACAAGACCCGTGGCGCCAACTACAGCAACTTTCATAAAAATTTCTGCTTCCCCCCTCAGGAAGATTTAATAATCAATATTCGAATTGCTCCCTCCAGGGAAAGGGGCAAAAAAACAAGCCTTCCTTCCGGAAGGCCTGCAATCTTTTATGGTTATACACAAAACGCTACAAACCTTCCGTATCAGGAACGTTTCTTATTGCGCTTTGTATGTGTACACATTGCCATACGTGAACCACAAAAATAACCTGTGAAGCAATTCTGTCAAAATTTAACGGTGCCTTTTTGATGAAGACACGTAAAATTAATCTCAATCCCTGATTTATCTTGTTAAAATGAAAGCTGGCAATGTAATGCTATTGATCGTTTGTATTCCTTTTCTCGCGTTTTCACAAAACCGATATGATATTATCATCGATGAAATCATGCCCGATCCAAGTCCGCAGGTCGGCCTGCCAGGGAACGAGTGGATAGAGTTGAAAAATATCACGTCCTCCCCGATTAACCTGCTAGGTTGGCGAATTGCAGACGCCGCGAGTCAAAGCGGGCCCATGCCAAATTTTACGTTGCGGCCAGATAGTTTTGTGCTTGTTTGCAACAGCAGCTCAGTAGCAGCAATGAGCGCATTCGGCAGTTCAATTTCCGTGACCAGCTTTCCTTCACTTGATAATGACGGTGACCAGGTTTGTTTGAGAGCTGCAAATGGCAGTACTATTCATGCCGTTGCTTTCTCAAGCTCGTGGTACCAAAATCAGTT
>VBAU01000287.1:0-7540 GCA_005883855.1 Bacteroidota bacterium | reverse complement strand
AATTCAGTAGACGCGGTGAATAAAGACAACTCCCCGCCGCGGCTCAAATATGCTTATGCAACAGACAGCGCGACCTTGATTGCCATATTCGACGAGCCTGTTGACAGTCTTGTCGGTGCAATGGTAGGAAATTATCTTATCGATGGTAGTTTATCAATTGCTTCGGCCACGACAATAGCTCCTTTGTTCAACTCAGTTCAACTTAAGGTAAATACTGCGTTTACGATTAATACTGTTTACACTTTAACCGTAAATAATCTTGCCGATTGTGCGCATAACACAATAGGCAGCGCAAACAAAGCGAAGGTAGGGTTGCCGGAAGAGGCATCAACCCAAAACCTTGTTATTAATGAAATCCTATTCAACCCAAAAAGCAACGGCTTCGATTATGTAGAGTTCTATAATCAAAGCAACAAAATCATTGACGCGTCAAAACTTTTTGTGGCCAACCGTAACAGCACAGGCGACATTGGTTCTATCAAAAAAATTTTCCCAACTGCTTATTACGTTTTTCCCGGCGATTACTTTGTGATAACAGAAGATGCATCCAGTCTCGAAATGAATTACCACGTAAAAAACCCGGATGGAGTAATCGTTTTGCCATCTCTGCCTTCGTACCCCGATGACGAAGGTGATGTGATATTGCTAAACGAGCAGGGGAACGTGATTGATGAGGTAAAGTACAAAAATGACTGGCAGTTTAAATTAATAGATGATCCGGAAGGTGTGTCCCTGGAACGAATTGATCCCGCCGGTGCATCGCGGGATGCGACGAACTGGCACAGCGCGGCATCTACTGCAGGTTATGGAACTCCTACGTACAAAAATTCTCAATATAAACAAACACAGGCGGTCGATGCAACGATAGAGATCATGCCCAAAACTTTCAGCCCCGACAACGACGGTCACGACGATGTGGCCACTATTCAGTACAAAGTCATCGAGCCGGGTTATATTGCCAATATTATCATTTATGATTCCCAGGGAAGAGCCGTTCGATACCTGGTGAAAAACGGCACCCTTGGAATAAATGGTTTGTGGAATTGGGATGGCCTTGATGAAAAGCAAACAAAACTTCCCATTGGCATTTATATTGTCTATACAGAAATTTTTAACCTGCAGGGAAAGAAACAACATTTTAAAAATGCCGTAGTGCTTGCCGGGAAATTAAATTAACTATGTTTGAGTGTAAACCTCAAAGAGATAAATAACATGACCAACTCTATCGATACAATCATTTTTGATCTCGGCGGCGTACTCATTGACTGGAATCCACGATATGTTTACCGGAAAATATTTAAAACGGAAGAGGAGATAGATTGGTTTCTTAAAATGTAACAACGCCCGAATGGAATGAAAACCAGGATGCCGGTTATCCACTGCATAAAGCAACACAAGAGTTGATCGCTAAACATCCCGAATGGGAGCCAGAGATAAAAGCTTATTATGGTCGATGGTTGGAGATGCTTGGCGATGACATACACGAAACTGTAGAAATACTTCACAAACTAAAACAAACCGGTAAGTATAAATTATATGCGCTCACGAACTGGAGCGCCGAAACTTTCCCCCATGCACTGGAACGCTTTGAATTTTTTAAGGTGTTTGATGGTGTTGTCGTAAGCGGGCAAGAAAAAATGAGAAAGCCTTCAGCCGAATTCTACAAGATCCTGATAGACCGTTACCATCTTGATCCCGCCAAAACGATTTTTATTGATGATAGCCTGAAAAACGTTAAGGGTGCGGAAGCCGTAGGTATAACCGGTATACATTTTCACAACCCTCCGCAGTTAAGAGATGAGTTGAGAAGGAACGGAATCGAATGATAAAGCGTTTTATCATTCCTCAAAATAAACTCTCTTTACTCGTTGCGAAATGCCTGTCATGATTTCATAAGGAATGGTGCCGGCCCATTCGGCAATCTGTTGTATCGTCAGATCGCTACCGAATACAATCACCTCATCGCCTTCGTTCACACTCGCGATATCGGTAACATCGATCATCGTCATGTCCATGCAGACTGTGCCAATAACCGGGGCGAGTTGACCATTGACCAGCATTTTACCGACGCCATTGCCTAACCGGCGGGAATAGCCGTCGGCATACCCTATGCGAATCGTTGCGATCATCGAATCTCTCTTTACGACACCCTTTCGATTATAACTCACAGACTCGCCCGCTTTCAGATGTTTTATTTGAGCAACTGTCGATTTTAAGGTTGCCACAGTTTGTAATTCTACTAAATTCGTATTGGCTGCGTCCACCCCATACATGCCTATTCCCAATCTTACCATATCCATTTGTAATTGGGGATGACGAATGATCGCCGCAGAATTTGCAATGTGTTTTACAACCCGATAACCAATGGTTTTCTCCAGGTCATCACTGGCCTCAAGAAATTTCTTGTACTGCTCAAGAGTAAAGCCATCCTGTGACTCATCCTCGCTCGAGGCCAAATGGGAAAAAACAGATCTTACTTCAAAAGAATCGGTCTGATTCAATGTGTGCCCCAACCTTCCAATTTCGTACACAGTAAAACCAAGCCTGTTGAGTCCCGTTTCTACTTCGATATGGATCGGATATTTTTGAAAGCCTGATCGCTTCAGAAAAATGTCAAACTGCTCCAGTAGCTCAAACGAGTAGATGTCTGGCTCCAGGTTATTTTCAACGATCGCATCAAACGTTGACTCTTCGGAGTTCAACACCATTACCGGAAGATTAATTCCCGCCTTTCGCAGTTCCACTCCTTCATCCGCATAAGCTACTCCGAGATAATCAACCTTGTGATACTGAAGAATGCCTGCAATTTCTGCACCGCCACTTCCATACGCAAAGGCCTTAACCATTGCCATGACATTTGTAGATGGTTCTAAAAATCTTTGATGCTCTTTGAGATTATGGACAATGGCGTTGAGGTTTATCTCCAGCACGGTTTGATGCACTTTTTGCTCAAGAGCATGAACAATCCTTTCAAACCCAAATATTCTCGCTCCTTTTACCAAAATCGCTTCTTCCCTGAATTGCGAAAAACGAAACTGCTGCAGAAACTCTTCTGTTGTATCGTAGAATTGGTAGACAGCACCGTCATTAATTCTTAAATACCTGCCAATACTTTTTCCAATTGCGATTACCTGGTTGATATGATGAGCATTTAGCAATGAGCTAATTTCTTCATACAATTTTTTCTCGTTTAAGCCGGTTTGCAAAAAATCGGAAAGAATCACTGTCCGTTTTGAGCCAGCACTCTGCTGGTCAAGAAAATTTAAAGCGATTGTAAGTGAGCTCAGGTCGGCACTGTAACTGTCATTGATCAGGGAGCAATGATTGATCCCCTTGATAAGTTCAAGGCGCATGGTAACGGCCTGCAGCTCCTGCATCTTTTCCTGGATATAATTTCGATCTATACCCGCCACGATCATCAAACTACAACAGCTCACGGCGTTTTCAATGGAGGCGTCGTCAATAAAAGGAATTGAAAACGTTAAGGGCTCCGATTTGTAACTCAAAGTTATTTCCGTCTCCGATGCTTTTCTCTCCACAGAAATGATTTGCAAATCGGAACTTTTGTTTCTACCCCAAAAAAAATTGTTTACCCCCGCCCTTAACATCTGCCGCGTTATCCATGCGTCATCGCCTTTGGAAATAACTTTATTTGCATGAGTGAATAGCTTGAGTTTTTCATTGAGCTTTTCCTCGCGGTTGATGAAATTCTCGCTATGGGCCTCGCCGATATTTGTAAGAATGCCAATGGTTGGCTGGATGATCTTTTCGAGCCTTTCCATTTCGCCGGGCTCTGAAATTCCCGCCTCAAATATGGCTAATTCATGATGCGAGTTTATTTGCCAGACGCTTAACGGAACTCCTATTTGAGAGTTGTAACTCTTAGGACTTCTGACAATATTGAATTTTTCGTGTAACAGCTGGTACAGCCATTCTTTCACAATTGTTTTGCCATTGCTCCCGGTAATTCCAATAACGGGAATATTGAATTGCTTCCGATGAAACGCGGTCAACCGTTGTAACGATTCAAGTGTATCGTTAACCAGAATGAAATTCGCATCAGCGAAATCACCGTCCTTGATTCTTTCACTGATGATGAATTTTTTTACACCTTTTTTGTATAACTCCGGAATAAACTGATGGCCATTCCGTCGCGGGCCCCTTAAAGCAAAGAATACAGTAGAGGCGGGCGAATAAACTTTGCGGCTGTCGATGAGCAAGTGCTCGATCACCGTTTCGTGCCGGTTTTGCAAAATTTTTCCACCTACGATAAAGGAAATATTTTCTATTGTATACTTCACTCGTCCTCTCTTTCTGCGTTTTGTATAGAATATAAAATTGAGCCAAAAAGACAAACTACAATTACCATTAATGAAATCCATACAGGTACATACACATGTACAGCCTCTGCCAGCATTTTAAGCCCGATGAAAATTAGCACAATGGCAATCCCCTGCTGCAGGTATTCAAACTGGTTGACGGCTCCGTGCAAAAGGAAAAATAAGGAGCGCAATCCCAACACTGCGAAAATATTGCTGGTATAGATCACCAGCCGATCCTGTGAAATGGCAAATACTGCGGGAATACTGTCCAGGGCAAAAACGATATCGGTTGTAGCGAGCAATACAATGACAACAAACACGGTAGTAAAAAACCGTCTCCCGTTTTTCATCACAATGAATTTACCACTTACATCCTCTCCGTCGATCGGCAAGATCTTTTTCATCCAACGATACACGATATTATGCTGAGGATCGTATTGCGCTTCTTTTTTTACTGCAAAGATCTTTACCCCGGTAATCAAGAGGATGCCGCCAAAAATGTATAGTATCCATTCGAATTTTTCAACAAGCGCAACTCCAACAGTGATGAAGAGAATTCGAAAAACGATGGCAAGCAAGATCCCAATGAGAAGCACCCGGGCATAATGTTGCTGCTGAACATTGAAAAAAGTAAAAATGAGGATGAAGACAAAAATATTGTCAATACTCAGGCTCCATTCCATCAAGTATGCGCTGATATACTCGAGTGCAAGCGTGTGACCTCTTTCGAGCCACGTAAAACCGAAATAAGCAAACGCCAACGCGACCCAGAAAACAGTTTGCAGCAATGCCTTCCGGATGGTAATTGACGAGCCTTTTTTGCTAAGAAGACCTAAGTCAAAACCGATTGCCAACAACAAAACAACGCCAAAGACAAGAAAGCTGAGCTCGGTATTATTCATCCACTCAAATTAACGTAGCAAAGATAGTTAGAAGGTAAAGGTTAAGGTTATGGCCACCAGGCTGACGCCAGTCGCACGGGTTAAGGCTTATGATGCAAATTTTCTTTTTCGTATTTGTTGGTAGATATAACCAAATAAAATAATTATCAAAACGGGCAGGGCGATATTGATAAATTGCCAGGTCGTTTTTTCGGCCTCAACTTTTTTGAGGTCGAGCAAGCGCAAAACAATTTCTTTATTCCTTGTTTTTATAATGTTGCCTTTACTTGTTAGATATTCAAGACAGTTCAATAATAAATCCTTATTAGCGAACTGATATTCGTATTGTGTGCCGACAGTAAATGTGTTCATCCCCATCGGCAAAGGGCCGCTTTTAGGCGACACGTCATTTAACACAAGGTCGCCGTCCGCAACAACGATCATCTTGTTTTCTTCCTGGGTTTCTTTGCGAAAGCCGCCATACTTCCGTAGCGTATCCATTTGGCTTCGGGCAATTCTCGACCTGTACAAAGAACTAAATTTTCCCTCCAGGAGAACTGCTGCCGGAATATCGTGCTGCTTGAACAAAGCGTCCTCCGGCGCGTTCCGATTTTCGTTGGGACTTATGACCGCCGGAGTACCGATGGTTCTCGAATTTGCTGAGCTTTGAAGTAAGATTGTCTTTCTAATTTCTTTTCCCCCAACGGTATCAATTGAATTCACAAAATGTCCGGCGACAAGCCCGATATTCTTATTGATGATATGATTGTTCCGCGATTCAAACAAGGGATAATAGTTCCAATGCAAAAATTCATACTGCGGGTTGGATGGGTTTCCCCCGACCGCAAACGGCAAGAAATCGCATTGTAGATCCATGATTAGATCGGGGTTAACGCGAACTCCATAGTTGAATAACAGGTCCTCCAGATTTAAATTTCGATCATATGCTATTAACTGAGATTTTATGCTAAGACTGTCCTGTTCGGCATGAAGATCGTCAATAAACCACAGGACTTTGCCGCCCCGCATTATGTATTGGTCGATCTTTAATTTTTCTGAATCAGAAAATTGAATGGACGGCTTGACAATTAGCAAGACCTTAAAAGTATCAGGAACGAAAGGTAGAGTTTGCAGATCTACCAAGTTCAGGAAATAATTGCTCCGCGCTGGGGGAAATCTTTGCCTTGCGTCATCAGGAAGCGCCGCGTAATTTATACTTTCCGGATCAATGGTGTGACGCAGCGCGAACACTTCAGCACGTTCGGGCTCGCCATTGCCCACGCAATAGGCAATCAGCGGTTTTTCCGGATAAAGCATTCGGTCAATTTTGCTTGCAAACTGATATTCCATCATCGCCTCAGCGTTGTTTAGCTCTGAAACAGAAATATTCCTTTTGCTGCTTTGAAATAGATTGACTAAGCTTTGTTGTCCTTCATAATTTATAATCGCATAGGGAAAAATGATCTTATTTTCTTGGCCGGCTTTCACCTGTACAGTTAAATTGATTGGGTCAACACCTAATTGTCGTAATGAATCTGCCCATGTTTTTCCACTGAATACCTCATCCTGCGGATCGACAAAATAATACCTGATGTTGGAGGGATTCGATTCTTTTAAGACGCTCAAAAATTCTTGCGTTGCTGTAGCAAGTTTCCTGAATTCAGTTGGGAAATCACCTTTTAAATAGACATTCACTACAATCTCATTTTTTAATTGTCCGAGCAGATCCTTTGTAGTTTTGGTTAGCGAATATCTTTTTTCGTGTGTAAGGTCGAAACGGGAATGTAGTTGGGACGCTATAAAATTGACCACTACTAGCCCAACGACTAACACGACCCACCATATTGGACTTCGCTTTTTAGACATTATCTTTTTCGCAAGTTTTGCCTGGTAACTAGTAGAAAGAATACAATAAGACTAATGAAATAGATCAAATCTCTCGTATCAATAACTCCCCGACTGATACTCTGATAGTGAAACTCAATTCCCACCATATCGATGTAATAATCGGCACCATTTTGAAATGAGGGCAGTTGACTAATGGCAGTAAATCCATAGTAAAAAAGTATGCAAAAGATGAGTGAGATAATAAAAGCTACGACAGAGTTACTTGTAAAACTACTCACGCAAATGCCGATCGATATAAATACCGCCGTAAGTAGAAACAATCCCAAATATGAGCCTGCAGCTGCGCCCGAGTCAATACCCAAAGTGGACGCGAGATGATTAATGGTGTAATAATATATCAAAGTCGGGATCAACGCGATGACCGCGACAATAAGATTTCCGAAAAATTTTCCAGTGACGATTTGCCAAGTGCTGAGTGGTCGTGTTTGT
>VBAU01000286.1 GCA_005883855.1 Bacteroidota bacterium | reverse complement strand
CTTAATTTCTTTTCATCCGCAAAAAGGGATTTTTGTTTTGTTGCCAACAATGTGCTCCTAAGGTCTTCGAGCTTTTTGACGTAATCCTGGAGCAGTTTTTTTGAAGTGGTATCTTTTACTTTTGAAATATTGTCGCGCAACATTTTTTGTTTTGCATTGATGCTATCAACCGTTGCGGCCAATTTTTCATGCAAGCCGTATAATTGCATCGAAGTTTTGTACTGCAGCTGCCTGTCCTGTAAAGTAAAATCCTTGTTCTTGTTATCGTGTACCAGCTTAAGTGTTTTCGTATATTCTTTGTCGCCAACTTTTAATTTCAATGTATAATCACCGGGCATAACCATTGGTGCTACAAATGCTCCGAAATCAATCTTTGTCCCACCACTGGCCACCTTGGGGGGCTTCATTCGTAAATCCCATGTTACCTTATTTACTCCCTTACGAATGGTTCCTGGAATTGTCCTGATCAATTTGCCGGATGCATCATAAACTTCCAGGTTCACGTCGCCGATGCTCACTCTTTCCTTCAAATAATATTGAATGGGTGGAATGGAAGGGGCGTTGGGAGCAATCCATCCCCCGGTTGTTGGGAAGCCGCCGCCACCTAATTTTCCTGTTGTAAGTGCAATCGGCTTGTTGTCGAAAACATAAACATCCTGGCTGATGATACTCTTTGTCATTGAACGCATGGGCGTGATATCATCGATAATCAAAATTCCTCGGCCGTGCGTAGCAATTACCACGTCGTTTGTGGCTGGCTGTATACATATATCTCTCACCATCACGTAATCCGGAATATGATTTTTCATTCTGAACCAATTGTCACCGCCATCAACGGTAGCGAATAGTCCTCTTTCCGTTCCCAGGAAAAGCAAGTCTTTGTTCTTAAGATCTTCCTTTATTTTATGAGCAAAGCCTGTAAACTCGGTACTCCTGAAAAGTTTCCATGTCTTACCCATATCGCTTGATTTAGCCAGATAGGTTTTGTGATCGCCGAACATGTGATTATCGAACGTGGCATACACGGTCTTCTTATCAAACGAACTTGGCTCAATGCTGCTCACCCATGTTTGGGCAGGAATGCCGGCAGCCGCGTAATTTTTTGAAACGTTCGTCCAAGTCTTGCCGGCATCGGAAGTGTACTGCAAGTTGCCATCATCCGTACCGATCCAAATCACGTTTTCATCCACGGGCGATTCTGCAATTGAAAAAATCGTGCAGTGATTTTCAGCTGAAGTGTTATCTGCGCTTAGTCCACCACTATTTTCCTGCTCCTGCTTTTTTTTATCATCTGTTGTAAGGTCGGGAGAAATTCTTTGCCAATTACGACCCTGGTCAGCGGAACGATACAAGTACTGCGCCCCCATATACAAATTTTTTTTGTTCTTGGCGCCGGTGACGATTGGCGAATTCCAATTCCAGCGCAACTTATCCTGGGTGCCTACCTCTTGCGGTTTTATATTCACCGTCTTTGTCGTCACTACATTTACTCTGCCGGCTTCGCCACCCTGTGATTCTGCATATGCAATACCAGGATCAGTTGGATCAGGCTGAACCCAAAAACCGTCGCCGCCGTAAATAGCCTTCCATGAATTGTTACCTATGCCGCCCGGTGCCGAAGAAGGTCCCGTCCAACTTCCATTATCCTGTAGCCCTCCATAAACATTATACGGCTCGGCATTATCAGTCCTTACATGATAGAATTGCCCAACCGGGAGACTCTGCACGAAAATCCACGTAGCTCCGCGATCCAGGCTGTAATAAACTCCGCCGTCAGTCCCGACGTATAATTGATTTGTGTTGTTAGGGTTGATCCAAAACGCGTGCATGTCACTGTGCAGCCAGCCTCCATCATTGTTGGCATCGGCAAACGAATAACCGCCGTCATTGGAATAGGAAAACATAAAAGCCGGACGATACACTCTTTTTGGATCCTTCGGATCAATTGCGATTGTGCTGAAATAAAACGGGCGCGCCACGATATTGGCTGTTGCACTTTGTTGCTTCCACGTCTCTCCCCCGTCAGAAGAAATAAATAAACCGGTTTCATTTGATTCGACAATTGCAACGAGATTTTGCGGAGCACTGGGCGCCAAGGCAAATGCAATTCTTCCAAATGGTTTCTTCGGAAGTCCGTTCGTCAACTCCTTCCACGTCTTTCCGCCGTCGGTGCTTTTGTACATGCCACTTCCATTGCCCCCGGAATTGAAAGAATAAGGGAGCCTTCGAAACTCCCACGTACTTGCGTAAATCACGTCCGCGTTTGATGGATCAATAGCGATGTCAGCGCAACCAGACTTTTCATTGATGTAAAGAATTTTTTTCCAAGTCTTGCCACCGTCCATTGATTTAAAAAGCCCTCGCTGCGAGCCATTGCTCCACAAAGGACCGGGTACGGCCACATATATCGTATTTGAATTTTTTGGATCGATGGCGATCTTTGAAATGTGCTCAGTGCTATCCAATCCAAGCTTCACCCAGTTCTCCCCGGCATCGGTGCTTTTATAAATGCCATCACCAATAGAAACGGTATTTCGCATATTACTTTCTCCCGTACCGGCGTAAATGATTTGTGGATTTTTTGGATCAACAGCAATCGCACCAATCGACATGCAATATTTGTCAAAAAGAGGTTTGAAAGAGGCGCCTCCGTTCGTCGACTTCCAAATTCCACCGCCTGCCGTGCCAACATAAATTGTTTTGCCGTCACCCGCCACTCCGTCGATCGCAGTGATACGACCACTCATCGTACCGGGGCCCAACCACCTGGCCTCCATTTTTCCAAATGTGGATGAACTGATCTTCACCTGGGCATGAATCTGCATTGCAAAAGTTAGAGTGACCAAAGCCAAGAATATTTTAATCATGACAGTTTGTTTTGTGTGTGTTAGTTGGTGGAAGGTTTAAATGACGATTCGTCTACTGGGATGTTAATCTGCACTTTTTTAATTCTTATCGTATTCCCGTCGGAGATGTTCATGGGAACCCAAATTCCCTCCGGAAGTTTTTGATAGTTGCTATAGTCCGTTTTTGATTCGTTCTCATGACCATTCGCTTTTGTAATCGTTACTGAGTGAATAATGAAATAATTGGACGGATCGATGTAAAACGTTATGATTTTCCCTGACTTTTCCGTGAGTTTAATTTTGTAGCAATCGGTTCCTTCAAAATCATCCATTCCAATATAGTCAGCGCCGTGCCCTTTTTCTTTGTAATCGATCAGTGGCCCCTGCGCATCGAGGTTATCTGCATTCTCCTTTACTTCCTCAGGCGTTATGGCTTCGGGTTTCTGTTGTTGCCAGGGATAAAAATTATATCCGTCTGTCGCGGTATAAATCGTGTATCCGGTCATCCCTCCAAATGAAAGGGATTGACGCGCACCTTTCTCATGAGCAGTAATGGATTCAAGCTGCAACTCCGTTCCATTAAAATCAATCACCGCCTGCTGTTTAATGGTATTAACTTTTTTCCAGGCCTCTCTTCCGCCGATCGCTTTAATGTGTTTGTCAATAATCTCGTCAGCCGTTTGCGCTTGAGCCTTTGCACAAGACAATAAAATGAGAGAGGTTACTATGGCATTCGGTAATTTCATTGTCGTTTTGGTTTTAAAGTGAACGAATATTTAAAATTATCGAATTTACTTTCGCAATAAAACTTATTTATGACGACGATCACAGCGAATCTTGTTGACGTCCATCAAAATAAAATTTACCCCGCTGAAATAACTGCCGGGAACGGGATTATCGTTTCGATTAAGCCTACTCACGACTCACGACTCACAACTCACGACTTCATTCTTCCCGGTTTCATCGATGCCCACGTTCATATAGAAAGTTCCATGTTGGTACCTTCAGAATTTGCCAGGCTGGCTGTGGTGCATGGCACGGTCGCCACCGTGAGCGATCCACATGAAATCGCAAACGTATGTGGCATGGACGGGGTGGAATTCATGATCAAAAACGGCAAAACGGTGCCGTTCAAATTTCATTTCGGTGCGCCAAGCTGCGTGCCGGCCACTGTGTTCGAGACTGCCGGAGCCGCCCTGGACTCAATCGCTGTAAGAAAATTGCTTGAAAGTGATGACATCTACTATTTGAGCGAGATGATGAATTTTCCTGGTGTTTTGAATGAAGAAGAAGAAGTGATGAAAAAAATTGCGGCTGCCCACCATTTATTAAAACCCGTTGACGGACACGCACCGGGCCTGAGAGGCGACGATGCAAAAAAATATATCAGCGCCGGTATTACAACTGATCACGAATGTTTTACCAGCGAAGAAGCGTTGGACAAACTACAAAATGGAATGAAGATCATCATCCGCGAAGGCAGCGCTGCGAAGAATTTCGAAGTGTTAATTGACTTGCTCCATGAATATCCAAACCAAATGATGTTTTGCAGCGATGATAAACATCCCGATAGTTTGGTGGAAGGTCACATCAACAAGCTTTGCGCGAGGGCGGTAGCAAAAGGAATAGACCTTTTCAAAGTGTTGCAGGCAGCTTGCGTGAATCCAGTGCATCATTACAAGATGAAAGTGGGGTTGTTGTGTGAAGGTGACCCCGCCGATTTTATTGTCGTGAAGGACTTGAAAACTTTCGAGGTATCGCAGACCTATATTGATGGGGAGCTGGTTGCTGGGAATGGGAAATCATTTATCACCAGTGAAAAATCAAAAACGATAAATAATTTTTCCTGCAACAAAAAAAATATCAGGGATTTTGAAGTAAAAGCGATGACTGATCATGAGAAACCGAAGTCGAATTGGTTCTGGAGCGAGGGTGAAAATAAGCTAAGAACCGTTGCGATCGAAGCGCTGGACGGCCAACTGATCACTAACAGGGCAAGTTTTAAGCCTGTACTGGAGAAAGGCAAGATTGTGAGCGATGCCCAACAGGATGTCTTAAAGATCGTGGTCGTAAATCGTTACAAGGATGCACCCGTGGCGAAAGCTTTCATAAAAAATTTTGGTTTGAAAACTGGCGCCATCGCTTCGTCTGTCGCCCATGATAGTCATAACATTGTCGCCGTTGGCTTAGATGATGCAAACCTTTGTGAGGCGGTGAACATGGTGATTGAGCATAAAGGCGGAGTAAGCTTTGTAAGCGACGACACGCAGATGATCGTTCCGCTCCCAGTTGGCGGCTTAATGAGTAACGAAGATGGTTACAGAGTTGCAGAAGAGTACGCTCTGATTGATAAGGCAGTGAAATATGCGGGCTCAACTTTATCAGCTCCTTTTATGACTCTTTCTTTTATGGCTCTGCTGGTAATTCCACACCTCAAACTCAGCGATATGGGGTTATTTGACGCGGACAAATTTGAGTTCGTGCATTAAATTTCTTCTTTCTTTCTCATTGAAAAATAAGGTGAAATCAAAGAGGCATTGGTTTAAGTTTTTCTTTGGCACAGTTTTTCTTTTAACATATCTGTATTAAATCTGGAAACAAAATTAATGTCTGATTGATGTACAAAGACGATTCAAAAGACCTAAAAGATTTTGTCATGCAAAACTCTACTACATATATAACAACAGTATTTAGCAAACTGGACATTCCAGAGATGTTACTGGAGAAATTGGCAGGCACGCGGACGGACATGAAACCATCTGAACCGGTCATTCCTAACATACTTGAAACGGTGGAGCACAATTCCACGGAAACATATACGACTGTAAACGTCGAAGTCATTTTCATGAGTGACGACTTTGAAGATTTTGGATATATTCATGTCCCTATGATTACTCCTTTTCTTTTTACATGCACAAAGGGTAGTAAAAAAGAGTTTGAAGTAGATTGGGCTACTTCACTGTCTTAGCAGGTCACCATCCGGTCTACCTAACATCTCAGACGCGCAAATCCCTAATATTTTCTTTCTTGTTCACCCCTTTATTTCTGCCGTTCACCGACTTTCTATGTTTTACAGCCTAGAGTCACTTGACCAATCCCCATTCCTCATAGTACTTTTGGTAAAAATCAAAAACATGGATTTTGAAAATAAGCAAGATGAGAGAGGGGACTGGCGCGAAGAACGAAGAAGATGGAGGGAAGAAAGGCATAAAAGACGCGAGGAAAGAGCGGAGCACTACAAGGAGAGATGGATGGTTCGATATCATTCTGGCAGAGGTGGCAACGTGTGGACCGGAATATTTCTATTAATTATAGGTGGAGTGGCTCTTCTTAAGGCAATTCTCTTTCCGCTTCCGGCATGGGTATTCACGTGGCAGATGTTGCTGATAGCTATGTGCTTTTTCCTTGGGGTCCGACATGGTTTTCGTGGCGCAGCGTGGTTTATCCTGATGCTGGTTGGTGGTGTTTTTCTGATCAACGAATTTTTTCCCGAGCTGATGCTCAGGCAGTTTATATGGCCCGCTGCATTAATCGTGCTGGGATTGTTTATCATCTTTCGGCCACGTCGTCACCGGTACTGGAGAGAACACGTGGACCAGAAAGTTGATGAGGCCATAAAAGAAAATCAGCAAGGATTCACCTCAAGTGAAGATTTTATCGACAGCACTTCGATTTTTGGCGGCGTCAAGAAAAACGTTATCTCAAAGAATTTTAAAGGTGGAGATATCACGAATATTATGGGGGGCAGCGANNATCGATTTAACCCAGGCTGATATCAATGGAACTGTGACTATCGACCTCACCCAGATATTTGGAGGCACGAAATTAATAGTGCCTTCGAATTGGCAGGTAAAAGCACAAATGGCAGCCATATTCGGCGGTGTGGAAGACAAGCGTTCCGCACAACATTCGGTACTTGATCCGAATAAAACGCTGATACTCGACGGGACCTCCATATTTGGAGGAATTGAAATTAAGAGTTACTGATTGTACGATCCAAATCGAAAACCAAAAAAGAATACAATGAACTGGTATCTCGCAAAACTTATCTTTCGTATCGTTTGTGGTGATGGCGAGCACACTCCACAATTTGATGAGCAGCTCCGTTTGATCTCGGCGGGCTCAAAAGAAGAAGCATTTAAGAAGGCTCAGCATGTTGGCAAAAAAGAACAGGAGACATTCTATAATCGCCGCCAACAGCTTGTACAGTGGCAGTTCATTAACGTGAGTGAAATATACGTCATCAGTGAACTAATCGATGGGGCAGAATTATATT
>VBAU01000080.1 GCA_005883855.1 Bacteroidota bacterium | reverse complement strand
TCCTCTTCTTTGAACATCTGCGCACCTCCTGCTCCACAGCAAAGCCCGTTACTTCGACAGCGTTTCATCTCTACAAATTCAGCATCCAATAATTCGAGCACTTTACGCGGAGCTTCATAAATACCATTGGCCCTTCCCAAATAACAACTGTCATGATAGGTGATTCTTTTTCCTTTAAATGTTCCTCCTTCTTTGAGTTTTATTTTTCCGTCGTCGATTAATTCTTGCAGAAATACCGAATGATGGATTACTTCATAGTGGCCACCCAGCGCAGGATATTCATTTTTGAGAATGTTAAAGCAATGAGGACACGCGGTTACAATTTTTTTTATACCATAATTGTTCAGCGTTTGAATGTTTTGGTAAGCCATCATTTGAAACAAGAACTCATTGCCTGCTCTTCTTGCAGGATCACCGTTGCACATTTCTTCCTTTCCCAGGATAGCGTATTTAATCCCAATTTTTTCCAGGATCGTCGCAAATGCTTTTGTAATTTTTTGAGCCCGCTGGTCAAAACTTCCTGAACAACCTACCCAGAATAAAATTTCAGGAGCATCACCTGCAGCAAAGAGTTCAGCGACTGTTGGTATGTTCATTCTACAATGTCAATGTTAGTGATAAATTTAAGCTGAGAATTTTTAATATCCGCCCTTCGGACAATTGTTTTTGATTTGTCAAAAGTTTGCGGCGCCATGTGCTAAACGAACAAAAAACAGAATTCATGTTGATATGAAAGTTATTTTTGCCCAGACACCATGAATATCAAACAATTTTTCCAGAGAGTATTCAATTGGGAGCAGTGGCCTTTTCACGCATTGTATGCGCCGATAGGGCCTGTATGGTTTTGGTATTGTCTCCGGTCGAGATCTTTTTGGTTTTTCAGTTCATCCAATCCAACCATAACATTTGGTGGATTTGAGGGTGAAAGCAAGCGGGAAATGTATGAACAGCTCCCGCCTGATTCTCATCCTAGAACGATTTACGTATTGCATGACCTGCCTTTTGAGGAAGTCAAAAAAAGAATTTGTCAGGCTGGATTTAATTACCCTTTTATCGTAAAGCCGGACGTGGGTATGAAGGGAATTCTGTTTCGAAAAATCGAAAATGAGGATCAATTACAAAAATACCATAGCCGCATACCCGTGGAATATATTGTGCAGGACCTCGTCGATCTGCCGGTAGAGGTGAGTGTGTTCTATTACCGGCATCCCGCACAACAAAAAGGCGTGATCAGTGGGTTTATCCAAAAAGAAATACTCGAGGTATACGGCGACGGGAAGAGTACGTTATGGGAGCTTATCCTTATGCATCCGAGAGCGCGGCACCGGCTTGAGGAAATGAAACACCGTCATGAACACAGGCTTGATCGTGTGTTGCAAAAGGGTCAGCATTTTTATTTATCCTATGCAGGGAATCACAATCGAGGTGCCAGGTTTATAAATCTCCAGAGCGAAATCGACGATCGATTGCTGAAGATATTTGATGATCTTAGTCATTACACCAACAAGTTTTATTATGGGCGATACGACATCAAGTGTCAATCGATCGAAGATTTGAAGCAAGGAATAAATTTCTCCATTCTCGAGTTCAATGGTTGCGGTGCAGAGCCAAATCATATTTATGACGCTGGTATGAAAATCGGAAGTGCATACCGTGAAATATTAAAACACTGGAAAGCCCTGTATGAGATAAGCAAGCATAATCACAAGAATGGCACCCCTTACTGGGCATTCAAAAGAGGTCGAAACTTTCTCCGAGAAGCAAAACGCCATTTCAAAATGCTTGAAGAATTTGATTAAAGCAAAAGTTAATAAATCCAAAAATTTTTATCTTCTCTTACGGTTCGGATTAAAAATTGCGAATAGGCGGTTTTTAAAGCAACCATTCACCTCTAAAAAACGTTCTTCTATCTTAATAAGCCTGGTAAAAGATTAGATATGAAAAGAATGCTCGTTACTTTCTCAGTTTTTGTTTTCTCGCTCGGTCTATTTTCTCAATCCTTTACCCCGTCTGACGACGGTTCCAAAGTGCATTTCGTCATCAATAATTTTGGCATTGCCACTGGGGGTGATTTTACTGGCCTTTCCGGGTCAATAAAATTTGATTCCAAGGATCTGACTACTGCCGATTTTGACGTTAGTGTGGATGCAAATAGTATCAATACTGATATTGAGGCGAGAGACAATCATCTCCGTAAATCCGAATATTTTGATGTAAAAACGTACCCGAAATTAACGTTCAAATCGACCAAGGTAACCAAGACCAACAAAGACGGATATTTCTATATGTTTGGCAATCTCACTATAAAAGGAGTTACCAAGGAAGTTAAGTTCCCTTTTACAGCCACGCCTAAGAATGGGGGTTACCTATTTGAAGGAAGCTTTAAACTAGATCGTCATGATTTCGGAGTCGGTGGTAAGAGCATTTCTCTCGGGGACGAGCTCAGTGTTTCTCTTTCAATTTTTGCGAAATAAAGTTTCGAAGTGTTGACAAATTTATGAGCTCATGCCTTTGCGTTTCTTCACTTGGACGCAAAGAGCGCGGAGAAGCGGCAAAGTGCGCCGAGTTCTTGTCTTCAACATTGCACACTAACATCATATTACCATAGAACTAATAACTTTCTCTGCTTCCCCGCGCTTCTTTGCGACCTTCGCGTCGTGAATTTCCGGCCCACGAAACATGCAGACTTGGAAAAAAGTCAATTGAAGTTTTGAACCTATTTTTGCCCGATGCGATCCCTGGTTCGAATCTTCTTCACGGGCATGTTCATTAGTTTTCTTGGATCTCTTCCATTGGGAACATTGAATATTGCCGCGATGCAGATTTCTATAACGGATGGCTACACACAGGCGATTCTATTCTCGCTCGGTTCACTGCTTGTGGAAATGATCTATGTCCGCGTATCGCTGGTTGGAATGGACTGGATAAGGAAACAAAAAAATATTTTTCGCATTCTTGAATGGGTTACGCTCGTGATAGTCGTGGCTCTCGCTGTGTCCAGTTTTTACGCGGCGCTTCATCCAAAAACAGAAAAAAATATTATCCTTAGCAGTACACTGCCAAAATTTGTGCTGGGGGCGACGATGTGCGCTGTTAACCCGGTACAAATTCCCTTTTGGTTTGGATGGAGCACGGTGCTCTTTACAAAAAAAGTGTTGCTGCCAAAGGCGAGTAACTACAATTCATACATCCTCGGCATTGGTATTGGTACTTTACTGGGCAACTGCGTTTTTATCTTTGGCGGCCAGTTGATCGTGGAAAAATTGAATGCTAAGCAACATGTCCTGAGTTGGGTGATAGGGGGAATTTTCGCACTCACGGCGCTGATTCAAATTTGGAGAATGTTCATGAAGAAAGATGCGGTTCACAAATTAGAACATCCTGAAGAAGTAACCCATGGCCTGGAAAAAAAGTTAGAGCCTCGCAAACACTCTTTGGAATAAATCTCGACACAAAAAATAAAAACTATGGCAAACAAAGACGCATTGATTGGTGAATTGAAGTATGAATCTGGCTTGACCAGGAAAATGATAGAAAGAGTTCCGTTCGACAATCCTGGTTGGCAGCCACATGAAAAATCTTTTACACTGGCCAGGCTCGCAACGCATGTTGCAGAGATCCCGCACTGGATATCGCGAATCGCTACGATGGATGATTGGGATTTTGCTGTCTGGGGCTTTAGCAAGCAAATCGCACAGTCAAGAGAAGAATTGTTAGATATTTTTGAGAGTAAACTCAATAAGGCAATCGCTGATTTACAAGCATTGAATGATGAGGACTTTGAAAAGACGTGGGTGGTCAGTAATGGAAGCCTGATGAGACGCGAGCTCGTTAAAAAAGTGGCGATTCGCGGTTGGGGGTTTAGCCATCTCATTCACCATCGGGGTCAATTGTCAGTATATCTTCGCTTGCTGGACGTGGCGGTGCCAGGAATGTATGGGCCGAGCGCTGATGAGAAATGAGATTGGGGATATTGGGATATTGGGATATTGAGATACTATCCACCGATACAAAGCGTTATTTTATCGCCGTGATTTAAACTACTGACCTAATCTGACCTCTATATGAAGATTGCAGTCACTACCTTATGTCCTACAAATTACTGACATGGCTGATCTGTGTTACGGGTGCACTTAGTTTTTCTCCTGTTCGTTCCCAGGTTCAATCCTGCCCTGCAAATATTAGTTTCTCAGCGCGTGATCTATCCTTTTGGTCGGCTCAAACCGGCCTTGTAAACGGGCCAACTCGCGCTTATCCGGCACCCAACAACGGGCTTTCGACCGTCTCGGAATATACAATTAGCACCACGGGAATCAGGGTGATCTCCACTTCAACTAATGATCTCTACGGTGGTTTCCCCACCATTCCAACTATTAACGGCTATTCTTACGGATACTCGATGCAGCTCGGGTCCACGGCTACTTCTTTCGATCTGCATACCAATACGCAAAACCCAGGAGGGTTTACCAGGTCGGCGACCTATTTAATTAACGTTCCTGCCGGGTCAACCAGCGTGCCATACACAATGACCTATGCATATGCGATGGTACTCGAGAATGGTACCCACAATTCAAACGAGCAGCCAATGTTCAAAGCCACACTAATTGCGAATGGAAATGTGATTGACTGTGCTTCGCCGCATTATTATCTGCCGACATTCAATAATGCCTCCGGCGTGGGTTCCACGGGAGCTACATTAGACAGCGCAGCCGCACTGGCCAACGGATTTACCAATAGTCCTGTGTTGTTCTTGTCTCATTCGGGAGCCCAGGGGAATACTGGAGTCTTGCTGCGCGATGTGTGGACGAAGGGCTGGACTGAAGTGACTTTTGATCTGTCTCCTTATCGCGGTCAGAAAGTGAGCTTAACATTCGAGGCCGATAATTGTCTACCAGGCGCGCATTTTGCCTATGCGTACGTAGCATTGCGCAACAGCTGCGCAGGACTTCAAATAAGCGGAGATACTACGGCGTGTTCGAACACTAACACAATCTATTCTGTTCCCGCACTCGCAGGCGCCAACTATGGCTGGACGGTGCCGCCTGGGTGGAATATCACTTCGGGCAATAACACCAATATCATTCATGTAACACCAGGAGCCGTGGGCGGCAGCATCACTGTGAATGAGGTAAACAGTTGTGCAAATTTGAATGACACCATTGCAGTGAAAGTGACACCACCCACAGTCGCAGGTCAAGTGCTAAGCAATGCCGAGGTTTGCTCAGGCACAAATAACACGCAACTCACACTCACCGGGTCGGTTGGAAACATTTTGAAGTGGGTATCTTCCACGGATGGGACAAATTGGACCAACATTCCCTCGCCGGGCGCTAGCTACGCAGCTCAGAACCTTACGCACACCACCATATACAGAGCGGTAGTTCAAAATGGAAGTGCATGCACGATAGATACCAGTATTGCAGCCACGATTGTCGTAGATCCAAAAAATGTAGGAGGAGTTTTGAGTCCTCAAAATTCAAATGTTTGTCTCGGACAAACTACCAACAGCGTGTTTGAGTTAACAAATACTATTGGCGCAGTCGTTAACTGGCAACGGTCAAGCGACAATGTTAACTGGATTAATTTTTCTCCCGCAAAAACTGATTCGACATACAGCACAAATGGGATTAATTCAGATGTTCATTACAGGGTGATTGTAAAGAGTGGTGTTTGCCCAGCTGACACCAGTTCTGTTGCTTCTGTGCATTTCATCAATGTGCCCTTTCCAAGTGCTAATATTGATCCGGATTCCACTTCCATTTGTTATGGCAAATCTGCACAGCTTCATGCTACAATCAATACCGGCACTTCTTATACATGGAGTCACGCGAACACACTGACAAGCCAGGGGAATGGAAATGTGACCTCTTTGCCTTTTACTATACAACCCACGGCGACACCAACTTCAACAACAAGGTATGTCCTTACAGTCACCAATTTGGGCTGCCCCAACTCTTTGATGGATACTTTTCTTGTGCACGTTTCACCGCGGATCATTGTATTTGCCGGCAACGACACTGATGTCGTGGGCAATCAACCTGTGCAATTGTATGCCACGGTTAGTGATCCCACGGCCAATCAATTCGTGTGGTCTCCGGCCACCGGTTTAAGCGCGACCAATATCCAAAACCCGGTTGCAACATTGAATTCAAATATATCCGACGATGGTATGACGTATCTTGTTCGTGCTACAAATCCGCAGGGTTGTTATGGTGAGGATGCTATTACTGTAAGGGTATTTAAAACCGGGCCCG
>VBAU01000079.1:13340-16083 GCA_005883855.1 Bacteroidota bacterium | reverse complement strand
GACTTCTAATGTCATTATTGACTCTTGTGCTTATAACTAAATATGTAGACGCT
This sequence comes from Bacteroidota bacterium, assembly GCA_005883855.1. Taxonomy (GTDB): domain Bacteria; phylum Bacteroidota; class Bacteroidia; order Chitinophagales; family Chitinophagaceae; genus VBAU01. The sequence continues at coordinate 16,030 of VBAU01000079.1, read as the reverse complement.
CAAAATGCAGAGGACTCTGTTAAAAGCGTGATAAAACAACTTTTTGAGGGCATGAGAAATTCTGATGGGTCGGGGATCCGTGGAGCATTTGCTGACAGTGCTATTTTACAAACCATCTCACAAAGCAAGGAAGGCAAAATAGTTGTGAAAAATGAGAACATCGATGATTTTGCCAAGGCAATAGCCGGATCAAAAAAAGGAGCAGCGGATGAGCAGATCGTATTTGAATCAGTAAAATTAGATCCACCCCTGGCTATGGTTTGGGCACCCTATAAATTTTATTTCGATGGTAAGTTTAATCATTGCGGTGTGGATTCTTTTCAGTTGGTATGGATAAACGGTCAATGGAAAATTCAGTACCTCATTGACACAAGGAGAAAACAACCTTGTGATTTATAAAATAAAAACCCTCCGAGGATAGAAATCCGGAGGGGTATAAACCAAAACCAACTGCTTATGAGAAACTCTTCGACAAATGAGTTATTGTACTGAAATTTCTTTTGCTGAAGCTTTGACCTCCACTTCGCGGGGAAGGTTTAATGTTAAAACACCATTAACATATTTGGCTTCTACTTTTTCTGAGTCAATCTTTTCATCTAACGTAAATGAGCGTTTGAAGGAGCGATAGCTGTATTCATTGCGAATTTGCTTTTCATCCTCTTTCCTGGTGTCACTTTTCTTTTCGGCGGAAATGGTGAGTATGTTTATCTCAAGGTTTATATTGAAATCATTCTTTTCAAAACCTGGAGCCACCACTTCGAGTTCGTAAGCGTTTTTAGTTTCCTTGATGTTTACAGGTGCAAAGTTCTTGAAGTTTGCGCCGAAATCGTCCTTGAACAAAGTTGGAAATTCGTTAAAGAAATTGTCCAACAGGTTAAACCCATTGTTCGGTTTGTTATTAAATTTTACAATTGTCATAGCTCTTTTGTTTTTATGAGTTTGATATTTTTTTTCAGTTTAACATTAGGTTTCAAATGATGTACCAGTGGGGCTTTGCACGTTTTTTACTGACGATTGGTACCAAATCACTATCTGAGGGCGACACAATTTCAGAAAACGATGACTAAACACTGACATAGTTTCTGCCGACGGATTTGGTAAACTTTTTTACTAATTTTGCGTTCTATGATTTTAGACTAATCAATTAAACTAATTAACAGTATGTATCCACCAGAAATCGTATTACCCATGAAAGAAGAACTGACCGACAATGGTTTTACCGAATTATTGTCGGCGGCCGATGTAGATTCCCAGTTACAAAAAGAGGGGACTACCCTGGTTATGATCAATTCTGTATGCGGCTGCTCGGCAGGAAGTGCCAGACCGGGCCTTTTAATGGCAGTTGCCAACTCGCCAAAAAAACCAGACTACCTAACAACTAGTTTCGCTGGTTTTGATGAAGAAGCCGTAAGAAAAATTCGCGAACATCTTCTGCCCTATCCTCCATCGTCGCCGTCGATTGCCTTATTCAAAAACGGCCAGCTTGTACATTTTATCGAAAGGCACCAGATAGAAGGCCGACCTGCGCAGGCAATTGCGCATAATCTCATCAATGCTTTTGATCAATTGTAATTAGAAATTTTTTCACCATCGCTCGAGGCCTTTATTTTTATTAGAAATCAACGATTATTTTCATAACATTGCCGCTCGTAAGTCCGAATTGGAACCAAAAGCTGAAAACCGCAGATGTATCCCAACCTTTACTATGCTTTCAAAGATTTGTTTAACATAGACTGGAAGCCGCTTCGTTTCATTAATTCGTTTGGATTTTTTGTTGCTCTTTCTTTTATCCTGGCAGCCAGAACTCCGGAGAAAGGGCAAAGAAGGGTTATTACACCCAACGGAAATAAATGTTGTGGTAGGCAAGCCAGCGAGTATCACCGAACTTTTGCTCAACTTCTTGCTCGGATTTGTTTTGGGCTATAAAATCCTGGCCCTCTTCATAATGGACAGCTCTGTGACAAGTGATCCACAAGCTTTTATTTTTTCGGGACTGGGAAGTTGGCCTGCAGGAATTGTTTTGGGTCTCCTGTTCGCCGGCATTAAATGGTGGGAGAAAAACAAACAAAAATTACCAAAACCGGAATTAAGGAAGATTCGTTTTTGGCCGCATGACCGAGTAGGTGAGATCACGATCATCGCCCTGGTGTTTGGATTACTGGGCGCCAAGCTGTTTGACATCTTCGAAAACTGGAGTGAGTTCCTGAAAGATCCTTCGTCGTTTATTTTTTCTCCCGCCGGTTTAACTTTTTATGGCGGATTGATTTGTGCCGCACTGGCGATTTGGTTTTATGCGAAACGCCACAAGATTGGCTTTTGGCATTTGAATGATGCTGCAGCTCCGCCGTTGATGTTAGCTTATGCGGTTGGCAGAATTGGATGCCAGGTTTCGGGGGATGGAGACTGGGGAATATATAATAGTGCATATAGAGTAACCGACGCTGGTAAAGTAATCGCCGGTGACGTTGGCCGTTTCAATGAAGCCTTAGCTTTACATACCCAATTCTTTACATCTGAATATGGAAGGCTTGCTGATGTTCCTCACGCCAATTTTCCTAAGCCAGGAACGCTGAATTTCCTGCCCGACTGGGTTTTTGCATATAATTTTCCTCATAACGTGAACGACACGGGAATTCCTTTAGCTGGATGCACGGGAAAATATTGTAACCAGCTGCCTGTTCCCGTTTTTG
>VBAU01000079.1:6559-13282 GCA_005883855.1 Bacteroidota bacterium | reverse complement strand
ATACCCGGTACACTGTTTGCTATTTACTTAATGTTGAATGGGATAGAGCGATTTTTTGTAGAAAAAATCCGGGTGAACACCCGCATGAATCTCTTTGGTTTCCAACCAACCCAAGCCGAGGTCATTTCGACGCTTCTCTTCATCGCGGGAGTAATTCTGTTTATAATGCTCCGGCGCAAAGCATCGGTGGTTAAACAATAGTTTTCAACAAATATTGGAGGCGCATTTTTGAGAAATTTTTTGTTGTTGATTTTGGGAAACTGCCCACTACTGCAGCATTTCGGTAATTATGTCGGAAGAAGAATCGTTTGCACAGAATTTGTTCGGATAAATTATCCCCAATCGTTATGAGATTCGGACTTTGGACTGTATTTTTGCAGATAGTCACGGACGGTAAATACTTTGATTAACTATCCATTTGCAACTTTCTGCAAACAAAGACTGTCATTTATTAGTTGTTCTTTAAACACTTAGATTCATTATTATGAGGCAGCTCAAAATTGCCACCCAAATCACAAACAGGGACTCTCAGGCCGTAGAAAAGTACTTGCAGGAAATTTCAAAGATTTCGATGATCACTCCTGAAGAAGAAACCACCTTAGCTCAGCGCATTAAAATGGGCGATCAAAGAGCTTTGGACAAACTTGTGCAGGCGAACTTACGTTTTGTGGTATCTGTTGCTAAGCAGTACCAGCACCAGGGTCTTTCACTTAGCGACCTAATCAACGAGGGTAACCTCGGATTGATCAAAGCAGCCCAGCGTTTCGATGAAACAAAGGGATTTAAATTCATTTCATACGCCGTATGGTGGATTCGCCAGTCCATTCTACAAGCGTTGGCAGAGCAGGGCAGATTAGTCCGCCTGCCTCAAAACAAAATTGGCACTTACAACAAAGCAAACAAAGCGTACATGGCTTTCGAGCAGGAGCATGAACGTGAGCCATCGACTGAGGAGTTAGCTGAATTACTGGAGATGAGCGAGACGGAAATCAATAACATCTTCCAAAGCAATACGCGTCACACTTCACTGGACGCTCCGGTTCATGAAGCCGAAGATGTCGCCATGGGTGATCTTTTAGAAGGAAGCGATGACACCGACGACGACGTGATGAAGGATTCTTTGAGAAATGAAATTCGTCGGGTGTTGAAATCTCTTTCTCCCAGAGAGGCGGAAATTGTAAACGCTTACTTTGGACTTGATGGAGAAAATGGAGTAACCATTGAGCAGATCGGCCAGAAATATGATCTCACTAAGGAACGGATTCGCCAGATCAAAGAAAGAGCCATCAAGCGTTTACAAAAAGCTCGATACAGTAACGCTCTAAAAGCTTACTTAGGATAATGACTTAGCACCGACGTACAGTCGGAAACAAGAATACAAATTGTGGGTCTATTAAGAACAGCTCTGATCAGCTTCCTGCGGATTGGAGCTGTTGGTTTTTAGATATAGAAATGGCGCTTGGATTAAATGGAAAGATCAGGAGAGGATTAGTTATTGTCCTAATCCAAAAATTGAAAATGGTTTTGCACAAGCTATTCAGGACGCGAACCTTAGTCAAGCAGCAATTGCCTATTTCAAGTTACATTTGACAAATTTTTTCTGGAGAAAGGCGATCATGGAAACAACAGCGAGTGAAAAAATAAATTGCTTAATTATTGGATCGGGTCCAGCTGGTTACACAGCAGCTATTTATGCAGCGCGAGCGAATTTGAAACCCGTCTTATACCAGGGCATACAACCCGGAGGACAATTAACGATTACAACCGAAGTTGAAAATTACCCGGGTTACGCGGACGGGGTCCAGGGACCAGAAATGATGGTGGATTTTGAAAAGCAGGCAGCCAGAATGGGAACAGACATTCGATTCGGACTGGCAACCAAAGTGGATCTGTCCAAACAACCTTACAAGGTGTGGATTGACGACGAAAAGTTAATTGAGACTAACGCGGTGATCATTGCTACAGGTGCTTCGGCAAAATGGCTCGGCCTTGAGAGTGAGCAGCGATTGAACGGCTACGGGGTCTCAGCCTGTGCTGTATGTGATGGATTTTTCTTTCGGGGAAAAGAAGTGGCGATAGTTGGTGCGGGCGACACCGCTGCGGAAGAGGCTTTGTATCTTTCTAAACTTTCCCCAACTGTCCACATGTTCATCCGCAAACACGAAATGCGGGCCAGTAAGGTAATGCAGGAAAGAGTTTTCAAGAGTCCTAATATCAAAGTTTACTGGAACACCGAAGCAGAGGAAGTAATCGGTGATAAGCACGTACAATCGGTTCGCGTATCCAACAACAAAACCGGCGAAAAACAAACCATCCCAGTCAGCGGATTTTTTGTTGCCATCGGTCATCAACCTAATTCTGAAATTTTCAAAGAGTGGCTTGACATGGATGAAGCTGGCTACATAAAAACTACAGCGGGAACCTCAAAAACAAATATTGACGGCGTGTTCGCTTGCGGTGACGTGCAGGACAAAGTTTACCGTCAGGCCGTAACGGCCGCGGGCACCGGTTGTATGGCTGCTTTAGATGCTGAAAGATATTTAGGCGAGAAGGGATTTCATTGACTGATAAGGATATTGTGATATTTTGGATACTCGGATATTTGGAGCGGCAAAAAAAATATTGCAATATCTCAATATCTTAATATCTCAATACCCCAACATCCCGGGATCGAAATAATTCAAATGGTCACAATCAAACTCAAACAACTTCGCTTCTTTGCTCATCACGGGCTGTATGAAGAGGAAAGAAAAGTATCCAATGAATTTATAGTTGACCTTGAAGTTGCTTTCGAATCTTCTATTGCAGTCATCAAAAAGATGAATGAAACCATTAACTATATAAAGCTGTATGAACTCGTAAAAGCAGACATGCTTCAAACCACTGATCTCATTGAAACATTAGCGATGAAAATCAGTAACAACATTCATGAATCCTACCCGCGTGTAAAAAAAGTTTCAATCTTGATCACAAAAAAATATCCTCCCGTAATTAATTTCAGCGGGAATGTAGCGGTGAGCTATGTGAAAGAATATTGAGACCCCTGGCAATTGATCAACCCTTTTTTACCGTAGTTGATTTCTTCCCCCGCTTTCCTCTCTTTTTTTCGGAGATGGATTTTACAATGGTTCGCCCTTTCACGAGCTCGGTCTTATCCTTCACCTTAGCAAGGGAATTCGCGTAAGCTTCCTTCACGAGCTTTATGATATACGCCTGGGGGAAATCGCTTTTGTCTGTAATCAGCACATACCGGTACTGGTTTCCTTTGCCGAGTAATTTCTTTTCAGGATCTGAAATCTCGGAGCCCCAGTAAAATCCAAAGTGAATGTTATGGCTAGTCCTTCCTATGGCAATGGAGCAAAAGACGTGTCCCTGGCGCTCGGTTGGGGACCATCCAAATGCCAGTGCGTTGTAATTGTCGTAAATCAGCTCATTAGAGTGGGGATAAAGTTTCCAAACAAATGTGCGCAGCCATAACGCAGTTTGCTGCAGGTCCGATGGAAAAACCGAAAGAAACTTCTTTAAACTATTTGTATCGTCAATCGCCATAAAAATCGCCCTGCAGAAAGTTAAACAAAATCTTGAGATGGTGAGGTTAGGTTATCAACAAAAAGCAGCTGTTGTTATTAAATTTTATTGTTGTCACTTCAAAAATCGTCTAATTTCATTTCACTTGCCGGCAGGATCTTCCCGCCAAAGTTTACTATCCTGTGTCTTACACCTGTCGTAGCTATCTCTTCCACCGAAAAAATTAATTATGAAAAGAAAATTACGGCTGGCTTATGTAGCAATTGCTCTTTCGCTTATTTCATTCACAAACATTGGTTTCAGGCCTCCCGCGATCACTTTTAATGACCAAAGCAGCTTTGACATTGATGGTGATTTATGGAATGACTGTACAGGCGAATGGGTGCACATTACCGGCCAGATCCACTTCACTGTTCACGGAATGATCAATGGGAATCGAATTAGCATGGTGCAACATGGGAACTGCCAGGGTCTATCAGGGGTAGGATTGTCGTCCCGAAAACACTACGCCGGGTCAAATGTTTTTAATGATATCTACAACGCAAATTTTGCAGGTTCATACACTGCATTAACGACTTCCTCTGTAAAGCTGAATGCATCCGGCAGCGACAACAATCTTACAGTAACGATTCGGACAAAAACAACTGTGAATGCTAATGGTGACATCACCGCTAGTCACCTGGAGGATTCGATGTTCTGCCAATAAGCAACCCCGTGCGTAAGTTACCGTAAGATAGGCTCAGGAGATTTAAGAAAGTACACGGCCGTAAACAGAAAGGTCGACAACATTAAAGAGGAACGTGCGGACAGCCATAGCGCTTGTTCTTTTTACCCGAGTTGTAAAAACTGCCTCCGCCTCCTTCACCACCTAATCTATAAGTGAGGTGAAGTCCAAAAAAGTAGTACCAATCTTTGTGAGTGGCACCACCCCGCTGCGCACCTTTAGATGGATAAACCGGATTCCCTCCGGGTAGTTCGTCGGCGCGATAGGACATATCAACGGCAAGTTGACCTTTCGCGGCCAGCAGATCATTGGGATCAACATAAGTTGTGCTCACATCATCGAAGTAATCTGTAAATAGTTTTCTCATGCCCAATTCCAGGCCAAGCCGCAGGTTATCGGTAAATGCGTACTTAACACCGCCTCCAAATGGAATTGCAGGTTGAGTAAGGGCATAAGGTTTGCGATCAGGATACTGAGAAAGCCCCTCTCCTTCTGTGCTCAGTGGCTTAAGGAAAACCTTTTGTTTATTGACATCATAAGCATAGGGGTTGAAATGATAAACTGCAAAGCCTGCAAAAAGATAAGGAGAGAATTTTTGATCGTAAAGATTGAAGAAATAATATTCTCCGATCGCACTGAATTCAGTTAATTTGGTTTCGAATGCTAGATTACGAGCCCTTAGCGAATCATCGTCGCTAAACCGATCTGCACCACCAACGATAGAGTAGTTGAAGCCACCGCGGATCATGAACTGCTCGGTCAATTCATAATTCACACTCAGCCCTACCACTCCATTGGTGACCTTCTTGGGAAATATTTTATCCGTAAGATCACCTTGATATGCGGACATGCCGCCAAATACACCGATGTGCACTTTTTGAGAGAACAAAATTGAAGCTAAAAGCAAGAAACCTCCCAATAAACAAAACCTTCTCATAACTTGATTTTAGTGTTATTTAGCAAAATTAAGGCCTAAGAACAACTGAATTTATGATCGGCAATATTTAAAATTTACTAGTCCTCCCGTATGCGTCCACCCTTTATCAATTAAGAAAACGATTTATTTGCGATTTAATTATTTTTAGAACCTTAAAAAAACATGCATATGCGATTTTTGGTCTCTTTACTCACTGTGAGCATACTGATAATTTGTGGTTCATGCAATAATTCAGAAAGCACTGACACGGCAAAGAAAGATTTTCTGCGTGACAACCTTGACACCGCAGTTTCACCCGTACAAGATTTTTTCGAGTATGCAAATGGTGGGTGGATAAAAAGAAATCCAATTCCTGGAGATCAAAGCAGCTGGGGGATTGGCAACCTGGTAATCGAGGAAAATTTGAAGAGGTTGAGAGAAATTAGTGAGAATGCTGCCAAAGCCCATCCGACCAGCGGGAGCACCGAACAAAAGATCGGGAACTTCTGGTCAACGGCCATGGACAGCAGCAAAATTGAGCAAAATGGCCTAAAGCCTTTGCAGCTTTATTTCGACAAGATCAATGCGATCAGGGACGTACCGTCCTTGATCTCCACTGTTGCCGAATTGAAAAGGATTGGTTCTTCCACATTGTTTAGTGATTTTGTGACGCAAGATGACAAGAACAGCGAGGTAATGACTTACAAACTCTGGCAGGGAGGAATTGGTTTGCCTGAACGAGAGTACTATTTCAAAAACGATTCCGCAACCACAAATATCCGGCATGAGTATGTGAAGTATATTACAACAGTGTTGACGATGGCCGGAGATGACAGCCTGAAAGCAAATCAATCAGCCCAGAACATTTTGAAACTTGAAACAAAGCTGGCGCAGGCATCGAGGAAGCTTGAAGATTTACGTGATCCGTATAGGAACTATAATAAGATGGCTGTTGCCGACCTTCCGAAAATGTCTTCCACAATCGATTGGAAAAATTTTCTTGGCGTGACCGGGGTTACACACATAGATTCCGTTGTGGTTGGGCAGCCGGAATTCTTTAAGGCGCTGAATGAAGTCTTGACAAGTACTCCCGTCGATGACTGGAAGACCTATGTGAAGTTCAACCTCATCAGCGATTTTTCCGGATCGCTGCCGGAGAAATTCGGAGTCGCTGCCTTCAATTTTAATAAGCTGTTCACAGGGGCAAAGGAAAGAAGACCAAGATGGAAGAGAGTAATAGCGGCGGAAGAGAATTCAATGGGTGAACTGTTGGGACAATTGTACGTGAAAGAATTCTTCACCGAAACAGCAAAGAAGAGATACTCAGATATGGTCGAGGCGATTCGTGAAGCTTTGAAAGACCGGATCAGTAAGCTGACATGGATGAGTGACAGCACAAAGCGGAAAGCGTACATCAAATTGGCTGCGATGAAGAAAAAAGTCGGATATCCTGATAAATGGAAAGATTTTTCTGCGATGAATATAGGAACAGAAAGTTATGTACAAAATTCGATCAATGCCAATGTGTGGTGGCATAACTACAACATGAATAAAT
>VBAU01000079.1:6071-6493 GCA_005883855.1 Bacteroidota bacterium | reverse complement strand
CTCAAACATACAATGCATATTACAATGCCTCAAACAATGAAATTGTTTTGCCGGCAGGAATTTTTACGGTGCCGGGATATAAGGATGAAGATTTGGATGACGCTTTGGTATACGGCTATGCAGGTGCTTCAACCATTGGTCATGAAATGACACACGGTTTTGATGATGAGGGCCGGCAATACGACGACAAGGGAAATCTTGTAAGCTGGTGGACATCAAAGGACGAAGCAGAATTCAAAAAGAGAGCCGACGTAATTATTAAGCAGTTTGATGAATATGAACCAGTGCCAGGCTATCATATAAACGGCAAAGCAACAACCGGTGAAAACATCGCAGATCTTGGTGGGATATTGTTGGGTATCGAGGCATTTAAGAAAACTGAACAATATAAAAAAGGAGAAAAAATTTCCGGGCTTACTCCC
>VBAU01000079.1:2942-5945 GCA_005883855.1 Bacteroidota bacterium | reverse complement strand
TAAAGCCGGGCGACAAAATGTTCAGGGCGGATAGTTTGAGGGTGAGGATTTGGTAAATATTGAGCAAGGAGAAAGGAATGATGAATGATGAATGTCAAATGATGAATGATGAATTTTGAAAAAATGCAAACTATCCCACAGAGGTGATATGTCACCAGCGCTCCGAGTCACGCTTGTTTAGCCACAAATTGAATTCCCAACCCGGGAGCCTCGGAATAAATAATCTTTCCGTTATCATATCCAAGTCCTGTAGCCAGGTCTTCTGCCAGGAGCAGCGGTCCATCCATGTCAACATGATCAATTAATGGAAGTAAATGAGCAATGGCAGCTGAGCCGATGGTTGATTCATTCATGCAACCAATCATAACTTTCAAATCCAGTTCTCTCGCTTTTTTTATCATTCGCAATGCAGGTGTAATGCCGCCACATTTGGTAAGTTTTATATTGATCCCATGAAAATGATCTTTACACTTTTCGACATCGGCTTCAAACACACAACTCTCATCCGCAAGCAAAGGAAGTGAAGATTGCTTGTAGAGAGCGTTCATTCCTTCCCAATTGTCTTTCGCCAAAGGTTGTTCAACAAACTCAACACCTAATTCTTTTAGCTGCGGAATCAGTTTTAATGCCGTATCCAAATCCCATGCGGCATTCGCATCAACTCTTAAAACAGCGTCTGTATTCTCCCGGAGTGCGCTGACAATAGTAATATCATCTGACGTTCCTACTTTCACTTTATATATGGGCCACGGCTTTTCCTGGACCTTGCCGATCATTTTATCAATAGTATCAATGCCAATCGTATAATCTGTCAATGGATTCTTGGAAATGTCCCCGTTCTAAAATTCATAGAGTTTTTTTCTCTTCATTTTTCCAAACATGTCCCACGCAGCAATATCCAATGCGCAAACCAGGAAGGAATTTTGGGGAAACAAGTGATGAAGGTAATGCCAGTACCGTTCCGGCTCAGTAAAAGCAAATTTCTCAACGAGACTTTTCTTGCGCTCAAGATCTTCGATCATTTTCTCGACGGGGATATTATAGTAACAGATCGCCGGTGCTTCGCCATACCCTTCCCATCCAAAATTTTGCAACTCAACCACAAAAGTGGGTTGATGCGTTTTTGTTCCCTTTGAAATAGTGAAGGGGTGACGAAATTTGAGATTGTATGGCCAATAATGAACTCGCATTGGTCAAAGATATTGAGCATTGAAAATTGAACGTTGACAATTGAAAATTTTGTGGCAAATATGTAATGCTCACTCTCAATTCTCAATTTTCAACGTCCGGAATGAACCACATAGCCCCTCAATTCCTCGTTGAAATCTTTTTGCTTCAACAGGTCTTCGAGCGTGAGATGCATGCGATATCTCCAGTAATGTTGAGGGTTGGCTGGGATATTTATTCTTTCTTCGTGTGGGTTTTCTCTTCGAATTTTTTCATTCATCCCTAATAAATCCTGCAGTTGAAATATGCTCCACATCGCAGGGCAGTACAAATGCTGTAAAACAATCGCACGGTTCACCCATGCCTCGCAGAAATAAGGTGCCCCGCCCTGCTGTCCCAATATGTTATTGTAAAAACGCTGAGTCCGGCTGCGGTCTTCTTCCCACCAACCACGAATGGTGCTCATGTCATGAGTTGACGGGGTAACGACGGACAGGTAAGGAGCATCGTTTGGATGAAAAAATTCTTTAGTAGTCACTTTTGGCATGCGCTGAATTTCCAGGCTCAAAATTCCCAGCTGCTTCATTACCTCCGGTACGCAGTGAGGCACCATTCCAAGGTCTTCACCACAAACCAGCATGTTGGTTGCCCGCTTCAAATAAGGAAGTTTGTTCATGGCCTCCTTCTCCCAAAAATGATCCTGGCGCCGAAAGAAATAATCTACGTAGAGATCTTTAAGTTTCTGCTGGGTGTTCCACTCAAGATGCTGAAAGGAAATCTTACCGTCCATTCCAAAGCGAAAATGGAACTTGTCCCTTTCCGAAGCATCTTCCTCGAACAAGATCACATTGGAAATAAGATCAAACAAGCCCTGTTTGATGGTCCGGGTCTCATCTGTGTCATCCGCACTGGCAAAATATTCCTCTACCTGTCGTTGGGTGGATGTACCCATTTCAAGCTCATACCTTCCAAATTCATTCGACACTACAAACTCGTTTCTTACTCTTCGGGCGTAAATACCGAACAAGTTGTTCAGAATATCATCGGTAATATATGGTTTGCAGTAGCGATAATAATCAAACCAGATTCCCTTTTCGCCAAACTCTGCCACAGTTACGGGGATTGCGGGAACGAAATAGCCCATGATGCCTTCTACGCCCTGCATTGGAATGCTCCAGATTCGAAAAAACCCAAGTATGTGGTCGATTCGAAAAGCATCGAAGTAATTGCTCATTTGCTCAAAGCGTTTCAGCCACCATGCAAAACCATCCTCTTGCATCCTCTTCCAATTATAGGTGGGAAATCCCCAATTCTGTCCTTTAACCGCGAAATCATCCGGCGGCGCACCGGCTTGCATACACATTCGATAGAGCTCGGGCTCAACCCAGGCATCACAACCATAGCGATGAATTCCAATTGGAATATCACCTTTCAATACAACGCCTTTTTTGTGTGCATAGTCCGCCGCTTCTTTTAATTGAAGATGTAAATGATATTGTATAAAATAATAGAACGCTATGTCATTGTATGTTTTTGACCGGGGATTAGAAAGTTTTTGTACATCCCTCGGGTCATAGATTCCGTTGCTCTTCCATTGATCAAAATGAGAGGTGCCATTGTTCTGATCCCTGAGATAACAAAACGCGGCATAAGGAACGAGCCAGTGTTGATTGTTCTCAAAAAATGTTTGATAATCTTTACTTTCAAAACTCTCATCGCGCAAAGAGTCATATAACTCCCTCAACATAATCAGCTTGAACTTCATTACTTCCTCGTAATCGAGCTCTGCATGATCACTTAACTGTTTTTTCTTTTTTTTCAGCGCACGTAGCTTAT
>VBAU01000079.1:2147-2833 GCA_005883855.1 Bacteroidota bacterium | reverse complement strand
GAATTTGTATGAGTTTTAACCCCACAGTCCTGGCCCAATCGACAAGAAGTTTAAGATCCATGAACTCTCCAACGCCAAAACTGTTTTTGCTTCGCAAAGCAAAAACAGGAATAGCCACTCCGGCTCCCTTCCAAGTATTATTGGGAAGGTGGACAAAACCGTCATGAACTACAGTGAGTCTTTTTTTTGCAGCCTCGCCGTGAATCAACCGATTATTTCCTGCTTCATAACGCAGAAATTTCTTTTCCTTGACGTCATAAACTCCATACTTATAAGCGAGAGGAAAATCTTCAGCGGAAAGATCGATCTTGACAAACCACCAGTTTCCTTCCTTGCTCATGAGAGAAAACTTTTCGGTTGACCAACTGTTAAGAGCAGTGCCGGCGCCGGTGATGCAAAGAGCTTCGTTTTTTTGAAGCAATGGTGCCTTCACTTTAAATATATGAGTGGCATTCTCTTCTTCTTTCGTCTTTACTTTGGTGACATTTTCTCGTAGCAACGTATTTTGAAAAGGAGCAGTAAAGAAGGCATTTTCATATTCACCGGCATGGTTCCATGTATCCACGAATTGCAGTTCGTTCATGCCGTTTTTGGCAAGGTCAGCCGTTCGGTCGTTGCCAAATTCAGGAACAACGTCCCCGTCCCTTGTTTTGAAAATATATTTGTACTGAAGCCGATTAAGCTTT
>VBAU01000079.1:0-2063 GCA_005883855.1 Bacteroidota bacterium | reverse complement strand
TTGACAAATCATCGTTTCCCAATTCATCAGTATTGCCGCTTATCAGAAGACTTTCGCCAAACTCAGTGTGAAAACGCAAGTAAAACTGAACTTTCATCCCGCACCAATTATAGTCTGTTATTTAATCAAAATGTTGTGTTTTTAACACACATTAGGTAGCGAAAGTAAAAAAAAGCCTCATTGGATGTATTTTTATTTATTGTTCGCCAAATCCTTTTTTATGCGGTCCTTTCACTCACGATGGCGCGGCTTGTTTTTATTCTCTCTTGGAATAGCGATTTCAACCACATTTATCATGCAATGGCTTGCCACCGATTTTTGGCTCGATGATAAAAAATTTTCAATTCTCGGGTTGGAATTATTTTATTCGAAAAGACAGCTTATTGACGTCTTTACTCAAATAAAACAACCTGCTAAAATAGCACTCAACTACCAGCTCATCTTTGATTTTGCATTTATGACGGGCATTTATCCAGCTATTGCGAGTTTTTGCATGCTAGTTCGTGAGAACGTCAGAAGTCGTTCGTATAGAAATCTCTTGTTTGCCCTGGCTATGCTTCAACCGGTCGCGTGGGCATTTGACATCACGGAAAATATTTTTCTTCTCGCGTGGATGGAAAAACCTGAGATCGGTGATGACTTCAGCACCTATCATAACATAGTTGCCGCTAAATGGCTAATCGCTGTTAGCGGTACGCTTTGCGCAATTATATTAAGAATCGCCAAACAAGCAAAAAAGAGACACAACCGGATTTAGAATAACGAACAAGGAACAAGGAATTACCAACGCTGAAGTTACTTTATTCGCAATTCTTCCCTCCTTGTTTGTTATTCGTTATTCAAAAATTCCTTTCTCTCCCTTATTTTTGCACCACGTCCTCAGGTTGGGGGGTAAAACGAAAACTTAATAGACATGCATCAGAAAAGAAAATATCGCGGGACCGCTTGGCTTGTTTTTTTTATCTCAGCTGCAGCATTGGCATTTGCCATTGTAAGTCACTGGCCCTGGTTGACGCTCATTATTCCTGTTGTAACTACGTCCTTTGTTTGGGCCATGGACATTATATAAGTATATAAGTCCCGTTATCTGTTTAAGATTCGGTCTATAAAAAAATTCCCTTCTGCAGTTTGAACACAGAAGGGATTTGTATTTTTTTAGGGCTGTTTATCAAATAAGAACAACAAGCAGCACGATTGCCAGCCAAATGAGCAAGCCATATAGTGACCACCTCACCGTATCTGCACCCACGTCACCAGTTTCCTTCAAGATAAGAGCGATAATTACACCAACCGGACCTAAGATCAGACCTAACAAAAATCCAAGCACATTCATTGAGCTCATGTCCTCGAATTTCTTTTGCACATCGGCCATCGTAACCACATCACCGCGCCTTACCATTTTTTTCACTTTGTGCTGAACCATTTTAAATTCCACTTTTTGAACAAGATTCATTTTTTTCCCGGTAAGCTCCTGGTACTTTTGGGGTGTCAGAGTTAAAAATTGTTTTGCGGTCATTAAAGAAAGTGGATTGGGATCCTTTATGGTGGCTGATGGCACAGGTTTTGAAATTACACGTAAATCAGTAAGAGCATTGGCGGTGTTAAAGGTTAACAAAGCGATAATTCCAAGCATGAGGGCATACATTTTGGGTTTCATAAACTTTGGTTTTGTAATGGAAAAATTTAAGCAAATGTAAGATGTAATTAAGAAAAGATTTGTTTTGCCAGCATTGCTTGTTTTGCACTAATGTGCACAAGTCGGTCACGATCATTGTTCACTAAAATGCTTTTAGCTGTTTCTTGTCAGGCTTAGTCTGCACCTCTCTGAAATTCATTCCCAGGTTATACATCACAAAGGTCCAAATATCCGTTGCCAATTCAATTCTTTTGGTGGTGGGCATGCCACCTCCGTGTCCAGCTTTGGTTTCGACACGAATAAGGCTAGGATTATCGCCCACATTGTCCGCTTGTAAGGTGGCTGCGAATTTAAATGAATGCGCGGGCACAACCCTGTCATCATGATCAGCAGTGGTAACCAAAGTTGCAGGATATCTTACACCTGG
>VBAU01000078.1:6368-10865 GCA_005883855.1 Bacteroidota bacterium | reverse complement strand
CATTTCCTTCGCCATATTTCAAGGCGCGAGTTATCACCACATCAATAGGAGTATAGCATTCTATATGGCTTCCCAGGTCTATTCCGTTAACAAATACCTCGGTCACATACTGACTTTTTTTTATCGTCAGTACTGCTTCCAGGTTCTTTACATCCTTTGAAACAATAATTTTTTTCCTGTACCAGCTGTATCTCGGCTTATAATCAACGTCATAAACGTCATGCTCCATTTTTGCATTCACCCTATCCGGTCTCTTGAAAAATTTATCATATTCTTCTATTCTTGGTGATGCCAGGTGCACCAGCCCCGGAACAGGAATTTTCCTGGAAAAGTTTATGGGGATAAATGCCGTTGTTGTTTGCTCAAACTCCCAATCGCCATTTAGATCCATGGTCGTTCTTGGTGATTGTGCAGGTAAATAGTTTATAGAGCAAAGCAATAAACTACAAGTAATCACCAGCCTTGTTTTAAGCATAGCGTTCTATTCGTTTAATTGATTATTAGTAATCCGGATTTTAAATAAATCATGATCAAAAGTAAAAAATATGGAGCTCGCAAAAATTTTGGACATTAGCAATGCCAGAAATGTTTGAATCGGGAAAATAAATTGATTCGGCTCTCTGTTCTGATTCAGACTGCTGGAATAGTCGAACAAAAAATAGCGACAATCATGGAAACAATTACACTTCCAAAAGTTATTTTGTCCAGAAACACTCTTACTGGCCCTTCGGTGAATAAGTTAACAAGGACAATCGGTGACCTGAAAGGACTATTTAACGATCAAAAAGCCTTTGAAGAACAAGATCCCGCCCGCACGGCTTACGAAGTTGAAAGCTATTTTCCTGTGGCGGAAGGAACAGAAGGTGGATTATTTTTTGGCATTACGCGTTTGCAACCCGGACTGATCGGCAATGAATATGTGATGACCAAGGGTCACTCCCATGTTTTGGAGAACCGTGCCGAGTTTTATTGGGGAATAGAAGGTGAGGGAATGATGCTTTTCATGGACAAAAGCCGGAATACCTGGGCAGAAAAAATATTCCCGGGAAGTGTCCACTACATCAACGGTTTTACGGCACATAGAGTGGCGAACACAGGTGAATCCATACTTGCTTTTGGAGCCTGCTGGCCATCTGACGCAGGGCACAACTATGAACTGATCGCAAAAAATGGTTTTTCAAAACGATTGATGAAAATAAACGGAGTACCGCAACTGGCATAGCTCCTCAAACTTGTTTATACAATGGATACATTTTCTATTGGTATTGATTTAGGCGGCACAAGAATTAAATCAGGCTTGCTGAAAAACAATATCCTGGTTGAAAAAAAAATCATTGATGCGGAATCGGACAAAGGCCTGCAATCAAACCTTCACAAACTCGAAATGGCTATTGAGGATCTGCTGAAAAAATATGAAGTAAGAAACGGAATGTTGAATGGGATCGCCCTTGCCTTTCCTGGAATTGTCAACCCTGTTTCTAAAAAAATAATATCCACTAATAAGAAATATGATGATGGGCCACAACTGAACCTGGAAGAATGGGTTTCGCAGAGATGGAACACTGCTTTTTATATAGAAAATGATGCACGCATGGCTGCCGTAGGGGAATGGGTATTTGGTGCAGGACGGGGAAGCAATGATATTGTAGCGGTGACAATTGGGACAGGAATTGGCTCATCAGCTATTATCGAAGGGCGTTTGTTACGAGGAAAGCATTTCCAGGCAGGTTGTTTGGGAGGTCACTTTACGGTTCAGTACAATGGAAATGAATGTACCTGTGGCAATATAGGTTGTGTGGAAGCTCAGGCATCAACCTGGAACATAAGCAAGATGATAAAAGCTGATCCGGATTTTCTAAAAAGCAGTTTGGCAAATGAAACAAATCTAGATTTTCACGCAGTCTTCAAAGCTTCGCAGAAAAAAGATGTCTTAGCGACCCGGATAAAATATGAATGCCTGAATATTTGGTCTTCCGGCGTCATTAATCTAATACATGCTTATGATCCAGAAGTAGTCGTTTTGGGAGGTGGTATATTGAACAGCAAAGAAGAAATCATTCCATATATCCAACAAAGAGTTGATCAATATGCGTGGTGTCCCTGGGGCAAGGTTCAGATCAAGGCTTCTGAGCTGATGGAAGATGCGGCAATTCTTGGTGTCGCATATTGTTTATTGCATTCGCTATAATTACCAATCGAAACATGAATAAATATTTACGAGGCGAATCTAATTATGATAAATGGCCGGTGATCAAGGTCAAAGATCCGAAGCATGAGTGCCTGGAGGGCTGGGACGCTATAAGTCAGCATCTGTTTGAACAATTGAATAAAGTCCAGAAAAAACAAAAGGTAATTGTCTTCGAATGTTACCAGGGAGTAATAGATACAGAAATAATATCTGCATTACAAAAACGCCTTACAGGAAGTTGGTTCTTTTCCAAAGATTATATGCTTTCTGAAAATGAAATTGATTCCTTAGTATATCCGGACGTAACTGACGACGAGGTTTTTGGCTACATGACGAGGCTAGCTCTCAAAGATTTTTTTGATGCTCATAAATTGAAAGAGGCAAAAAAAGTAATCGGGGAAAAAGAAGGAACTGTAATTGTTTACGGCTGCGGCGCTTCAATTGTCTATCCGGACGCAGATTTATTGATATATATAGACATGGCCCGCTGGGAAATTCAACAAAGGTTTAGAAGAAATGAAGTCAGTAATCTCGGAGTATGTAATAAAGAATTAAAAGCATCACTTCAGTATAAGCGAGCTTTTTTTGTTGACTGGCGCGCTTGTGATCGGTTGAAAAAACAATTAATGGATCATTTGAATTTTGTTCTGGATACAAATGTGCAGGGTCAGCCGAAAATGGTAAACGGAGAAGATTTGAGAAAAGCATACAGACAAGCTGTGACCCAGCCATTTCGTGTTGTACCTTTTTTTGATCCGGGACCGTGGGGAGGGCAATGGATGAAAGAATACTGCAATTTGGACCGTAATGTTGAAAATTTTGCATGGTGCTTTGATTGCGTCCCGGAAGAAAACAGTTTATTACTGCAATTCGGAAACGTTACATTCGAGACCCCTTCCATAAATCTTGTTTTTTATCAATCAGAAAAATTATTGGGTAGCGCCGTCCAGGCAAGATTTGGTGACGAATTTCCCATACGGTTTGATTTTTTAGATACGATGTCGGGTGGCAATCTCAGTTTGCAAGTTCATCCCACCACAGAATATATACAGGAGAAATTTGGAATGCATTATACGCAAGATGAAAGCTATTATATATTGGATGCGGCAAATGATGCTTGTGTATACCTGGGTTTCAAAGACAATATCTCACCAAAAGAAATGATGCAGGACCTAAACAGGTCACAGCAGGAAGAAATTTTTTTTGACGTTGAAAAATATGTAGAGAAATGGCCAGTGAAAAAGCATGATCATGCATTGATTCCAGCCGGCACCATTCATTGCTCGGGGGCTAATAGCATGGTCTTAGAAATTAGTGCCACCCCATATATATTTACTTTTAAATTATGGGACTGGAACCGTATGGGTCTTGATGGCAAACCACGACCGATCAACATTGAGCATGGACAAGCGGTAGTGAATTGGAGCCGCACAAAAGCCTGGGTGAAAAAAGAATTGATCAATACTATTCAAAAGATTGACGAAGGTGATGGCTGGGTGGAAGAAAAAACCGGCTTACATGAACGGGAATTTATTGAGACAAGGAGACATTGGTTTACCCAAAAAGTACATCATCATACTCACAATAGTGTGAATGTTCTGAACCTGGTTGAAGGCAGAGAAGCCTTGATAGAAAGATCGTACATTATGCAGAGACTTTCATTATTCCCGAAGCGGTTAAGGAATATACTATCAGACCACATGGAGACAGTGAAGGAAAACAATGCGCTACTATAAAAGCATTTGTCAGAACAAAATCATAAAAATAATTTAAACGTTTTCTCATTATGTCGACCTATATAACCAAGCCTATACCCGAATCAAAACCGGAAGTAAAATTTGTAACAAGACCATGGGGCTCTTTCAAACAGTTCGCAAATAATGAAGAATGTACGGTAAGCTTAATGACTGTATTACCTGGACAGCGCTTAAGCCTTCAATCTCATACGGGCCGGGCAGAACTTTGGATTGTACTGGATGATGGCGCTATCATCCAGGTGGGAGATTCCATCAAAGAGTATAAAGCAGGTGACGAAATATGGATACCTGCTAATGAGCGGCATAGATTGTCCTGCCAGGGAAATCAACCAATACGTGTATTAGAAGTAGCATTTGGAAACTGGCAACAGGATGATATTAAGAGATACAATGATGACTACAATCGTTAAACCTTAATTTCTTGTAGTATTTAGAGTAAAGTGAGAAATAAAAAGCTACGGAATGAAGCGATTGCTTGCATCTTCGAATATTACATACATCTGCCTAACTGCAGCTATCGGAGGCTTACTATTTGGCTTTGATACAGCCGTA
>VBAU01000078.1:0-6351 GCA_005883855.1 Bacteroidota bacterium | reverse complement strand
CAATTTGCACTTGGCGCTTCCGAAGAAGGTTGGTTTGTGAGCAGTGGTTTGCTCGGATGCATGATAGGTGTTATTATAACAGGTTTTTTAAGTGACCGCATTGGCCGCAAAAGAGTACTGATGTTGTCGGGCAGCATGTTTTTCCTTTCAGGATTTGGATGCGCTTTTGCTCCTTCCTTCACCCTCCTTGTTATAGCCCGGATGGTTGGTGGGATAGGCGTTGGTATGGCCTCCGTTGTTTCTCCTATGTATATTGCTGAATTTGCTCCTGCAACAACACGCGGCAAAATGATTGCTTATTATCAATTAGCCATTACCCTCGGAATACTTCTGGCCTACTTGTCCAACGCCTTATTACTGAAGCTTGCACAAAATAATATTCAAAGCCTTTTCCTCCACTGGTTTCTCCAGAAAGAAACATGGCGGCCCATGTTTTTGGTGATGAGCATTCCATCAGCAATTTTTATAGCAATGCTTGCCAAAATTCCGGAAAGCCCACGTTGGCTTTTTTTCATTGATAAAAAAGAGAGGGCAGCAAGTATTCTTAATGCGATAAGAGGACCAGTGGCCGCCAGAAAAGAATTAGATGCCATGCATAGTGCAACATCAAAAAACTCCAATGGGGAGAGAACTATTTTCAAAAGGTCTCTTCGGCTGCCTTTAATTATTGGCATTACACTGGCCATCCTGCAACAATTCTGCGGTATTAATGCAATCATTTATTACGGGCCCAGGATTTTTGAATCCGCGGGAATTGCGAGTGGTAATGCACTGGTCTTCCAGGTTATTATTGGAACAATTAATCTTTTGTTCACGTTTGTTGCCATTAGAAATGCAGATAAATATGGAAGAAAATTTCTCTTACTTACCGGTTTGACCGGTATTGTGCTTTCACTGGTATTCTGTGGCGTATTATTTTACACCGGAAACTCCAATGGGATATTATTACTTTGTCTTATTGTACTGTTTGTTGCCTGCTTTGCGCTTTCTCTTGGACCGATCACCTGGATCATCATTAACGAAATTTTTCCAACTGAAGTAAGGAGCAAAGCGGTAGCCCTTTGCACTTTATCATTATGGGGAGCAGTTTGGATCGTTGGACAATTCTTTCCCTGGCTCCTGGAAAAAGCCGGCCCAGCCATTACCTTCTGGACATTTGGCTTTTTCAGTTTAATTAATTTATTTTTCTGCTGGCGAATTGTAAAAGAAACAAAGAATAAGACCCTGGAAGAAATGCAGCAATTATTTATATTCCCGCACTAACAAACCGCGCCTTAGTTTTCAAATATATTATAGCGCCAATAAGCATCAAAAAACTCTTGCAAATGTGGTTCAACGAAAAAACAAAAGGACCGTATGGACAACAAAAACAGCCACAGAGCAGGATTCCAATCAACAATATATTGTAACCTAAAAAGTACAAAAACATTTTTTTCTCCTCCAAAAAATAACTCTATTTTTATTTCACGAACTCCTACACTCTCCACGGGAGTTTGCCACTACATTTCTGTTCAACTTTTTTCAACTTTTTATGGACGTATCCTTTAAACTCACTGCAGGTTTAAATTAATTGCCATGCCCAGAGAAATACTATTAATTGACGACGACGAGAATGAGCTTGAGATTTTCTGCGACGCCTTGCATGTAATAGATAAGACTATAACATGTACGCAGACGAAAAACCTGACTGAGGCGATGGAATATCTGCAGCATAATTCACCTGGCTATATTTTTATTGATTTCGATATGCCGACAGGCTCTGGTGTGGAGTACCTTTCTGAATTAAAAAAATTAACGAAGCTTGACAAGAGCAAGTTCATTTTGTACTCCAATCATATTGACGCCGACATTAGCCAAAGAGCAATTGACCTGGGAGCGTATCGGTGCATCAAAAAGCCAAGTATGATAGACCTGCTGGCAAGAAGATTAAAAGAAGTGTTAGAGACAGATCACAATTTCTGAGTCGGAAAATAGCATTTGAATGTTGTACACTCAGGTTTACATTCGGCAACAATAAAACCACTATGCAAATCCATGATTTTTTTACAAATAGCAAGTCCAATCCCGGATCCTTTCTGTTTTCCCTTTTCATGCCGCCGATAAAACATAGTAAATATTTTTTCACCCTCCTGAGGATCAAAGCCGATTCCGTTGTCGATGAAGGATATTGCATTATAGTTAATGTCACCAACAGCAGCAGAATGTTTAATATCCGAGCCATTCACCACGCTGTGTCTTATCTCTATTGTTGGCGCAGCATCCGGTCTCCTGAATTTAATGGCATTGGTAATAAGATGGTAGAAAAGCAGCGACAAGAGTGAGGGATATCCCGTAATTACCGGTAACTTATCGGAAAGAATCGCCGCGGCTTCTGACTTGATCTTTTGATCGAGGCCATTCAGGACGCCGGCGAGAGTTTCGTTCAGATCAACACTCGCTATTTCTTCCTGCGAGTGAATCTTTGAAAACGCGATAATATCATCAGTCAGCAGTTTCATCTTTTGGATGGAAGCTTGGGCACGCCGTATGTTCGCTTTTCCTGCGTCAGACAAATTCTTCCCGTCGCTATTCACGATAAACTCCATTGAATTATAAAGATTCTTCAATGTATCGTTATAATCATTAGCGGCTATTGTATTAAAAGTTCTCAGTTCCGAACTGAGCGCCTCTAATTCCCTCTTTTTTGAAAACAGCGCTTTGTTTAGCTCCATGATCTTTTCCTCGGCCTGCTTTGCCGTCGTTACATCTTCACGGTAAACAATCAGCCCACTGTCAAACTTCTTTGCCTGGATATTGAACCACTTTTGGTAACCATTGTGGTACTGAAAAACCAGGTTGAGAGGTTCATCTCCTTCAGCAACTCTCACAAAATGCTCAAATAACCCTGTTTCTTTCTTCCAAGGATATACTGCCAATAAAAGCTTTCCGGTGAGGTCTACATTTTTCCCGTAAGCGACCTTGCTGCCCATCAAATACCGGAAATCCGTAATTGTGTTGTTGCTGTCTCTTACAGCTTCAAGAATATGGATTTCATTTGAACTCGCGTCAAGAAATGCCTTAAGTAATTCATTATTCAAATTCCCGTTCATATGGAAAAAAAGATTTATTCTATTTAATTAATAATGCAAGCACTTTGCCGACACTGCCCCCTAATGCAAAGAAGTTTCACTCATCAAAACATTCAATAATGTTTAATAAGATAGAACACGATAAGAAATTGGTAATTGGAAATTGATATGTAATATTCCGCCGGGAAAGGCGGTAAGGCAGACGAAGATAATTAACCGCGCCGAAAAAATTACACTGAGAGGAAATTAACACGTCAAATTAACGATCCATTAAAATTATGACGCGAGGTATAACTTTTGTGGATTTGTCAGAATGGACATGAATATCGCAAACGAAAACTCTCCAAAAAAATTCAAGGTTAAGATCGGAGAGAGAATTGCATATGTCGAGATCATATCCTTAAAAGAGCAAATCTATTCTGTAGAATTCTCGGGCAGCGAACCCATATTTATCACCAGGATCCATGGCACAAACAACGAAGCTTGCTGGATATCCATTCCGCAGGGGAACGATGAACTAGCGGCACTTATAGGCCGCTTTATCGAAGACCAGCTGCATGGCACGGAGCAGACGTTGAGGTGAGACGTGAAACTCGAAATCTTTTCTTTGGCTTTTTTACTTTTCACGTTTCACATAGTAACCCCACTTAGTACGAAACACGACGGAAAACGGATTTCTGCTAAAATCGCTCACGTTAGAGAATAAAAGCAAGGGCATGATTGTTATTTAAATTTCCCATTGCTATTTTGGATCATCCAATAATCCTTGCACCTATGGTAAAAAAAACCCTTAAGATCACTGGCATAAGCCTGCTCGCTTTGCTCGGCTTAGCCTTTGCGGCTCCGTTTGTGTTCAAAGGCCAGATAACCGCGGTAATAAAGGGGCAGATCAATAAAAGCCTCAACGCCAAAGTTGGTTTCAATGATGTAAGCCTTTCGCTGTTTCGGCATTTCCCACGAGTGACTATCTCTTTAAAAGATTTCTCCATTGTTGGAAAAGATGATTTTGCTTCAGACACGTTGATATCTGTAAAAACCCTGGATGCGTCCGCTGACCTGATAAGTGTAATCAAAGGGCGAGATATAAGCATATACGGGGTGTTTCTCGAATCGCCGCGCATTCACGCGTTGGTGAACAAAAATGGAAAAGCAAACTGGGATATTTCAAAGCAAGATTCAAACCCGGCTGCTAGTGATGATTCCAGCTCGGCTTTCACCATGCATTTAAAAAAATACAAGATCAGCAACGGTTATTTGCAGTATCGAGATGAACCAGCCGGAATCAATGCCGAGATAATCGACTTCGATCACGAAGGCAAAGGTGATTTTGCTGCAGATGTTTTTACCCTGTCTACAACTACCAAAGCTACCGACGCCAATTTCATCTATGCAAACATCCCTTATTTGAAAAATGTAAATGCCGCCATTGATGCAGATATTGAGATCGACAATAAAGACAATAAATATACCTTTCAAACCGATAATATTATTTTGAACGACCTAAAGCTTTCCTCCAAAGGTTTTTTCCAGGTGGTAAACGATAGCATGTATGACATGGACATCAGCTTTAGCTCTCCTTCCAATGATTTCAAACACATTCTGTCATTGATCCCCGCGGTTTATCAAAAAGATTTCGATAAAATAAAAGCGGGTGGAAAAGGAGTATTTAAAGGTTTTGTAAGAGGAACGTATGGCCCGACAGAAATGCCCGCATACAATATTGACCTGGAGGTGAATGACGGCTTCTTCCAAAATCCCGATCTTCCAAAGCAGCTTAAGAATATCCAGCTGGAATTGGCGGTGAATAACCCTGATGGAATTATAGATCACACTACAATCACCATTCCATCAGGACACTTCGAACTGGATAATGAGCCATTTGATTTTAGATTTCTACTGAAAAATCCTGTGACAGCACGATTCATCGATGCAGCTGCGAAAGGAAGAATCGACCTGGCAAAAGTTTCAAAATTGATCAAACTCGAAGAGGGCACAAAACTATCAGGATTGGTGTGGGCGGACGTATTCGCCAGGGGAAATCTTTCTGACATTGAAAATCATTCAGGTCCTTTCGCAGCCGGTGGATTTCTCGATGTTCAGGACCTGTTTTATTCATCGAAACAATTTCCACAACCGGTACACAATGGCAATATGAAGTTGGAAATTGAAAATAGCGATGGCATCGCTGACAAGACGTTCGTAAACATTACATCAGGTCACATAGAAGTGGGACAAGATCCAGTTGATTTCTCTTTGTCTGTCCGTAACCCGGTTTCCACGGCTGATTTTGCAGGACATGCGAAGGGCCAATTTACCCTGGATAATCTCAAACAATTCGTAAAGTTGGATCCAGGCACTTCCCTCAGCGGAATTATGAATGCGGATTTCGATTTCAGCGGGTCCAAAGCTGCTATTGAGAAATCTGAATACGATAAAATCACGACCAATGGAAGCGTGGACCTCCGCCATGTGAAATACATTGCCAAAGATTACCCTACCGGGATTAACATCATAAAAACAACGCTTGCTTTCAATGGAAACGATGTCACATTGAATGCGCTTTCGGGTAACTATCTAAACACAAACTTTACCACAGATGGAATGTTGAATAACCTGGTTGGATATGCACTGAAAAATCAAACCTTGAGTGGCACTCTCAATTTGACTGCAGATAAAATGAATCTCAATGAATGGATTGGTGAAGATACGGCCACGGCCTCGACAACTCATTCGGACCCATTTGCCGTTCCTGCCAATGTCAATTTCTTCATCAATGCGAAAATAGATAAAGTAAAATATGACAAAGTCATCTACAAGAACGTCAACGGTTCATTGGCCGTGAACGATGAAACTGTCAAGCTGCAAAATGTGACAACAGATGCTTTGGATGGTGTCATCAATTTTAACGGTTCCTATTCTACCAAAACAAATAAGAAGCAACCTGACATCGCTCTTAGCTACGACGTAAAAAATATCGATATACAAAAGGCATTTTATTCTTTTAACACAATTCAAAAGCTTATGCCCATTGGTCAATTCCTTGCAGGCAAGCTTTCTTCTCAGCTCGCCATGACCGGAAAACTGGATGGTGATATGATGCCGGATTTTAGCAGTCTCACCGGCAATGGCAATTTATTATTGCTGCAAGGCATTTTGAAAAAGTTTGCGCCATTGGAGAAATTAGCGAGCACGCTTCAAATTGATGAGCTAAAAGAGGTGAGCGTAAAAGATATCAAAAACTACATTGAGTTTGCAAATGGAAAAGTTTTAGTAAAACCCTTCG